>CAYLJT010000033.1:0-21373 GCA_964383995.1 uncultured Polyangiaceae bacterium | reverse complement strand
GGAACGAGGGGGCCGAGCGCTTCAGCTACTACGGCATGCGCGCGATCCTCTACACCTACCTCGCCGCGCTTTATGTGCAGTTCGTCCACGAGTCGGGCTTGACGCAGGGGCAGACCGACGCCGCCAAGGCCAAATCCACGGCTGTCGCGCACCTCTTCATGGCGGGCGTCTACGCGTTCCCGATGATAGGCGCCATCCTGGCCGATCGCCTGCTCGGCAAATTCCCCGTCATTTTGTGGGTGTCTTTCATCTATTGCGCGGGACACGCGGTGCTCGCGGTGGCAGGTCGCTTCGCCGCCTGGGGCGACTTCGCCTCCGCGGAGCTTGGCATGTACATCGGCCTCGCGCTGATCGCCGTGGGCTCCGGCGGTATCAAGCCTTGTGTCTCAGCCAACGTGGGCGACCAGTTTGACGCGAGCACATCGCACTTGGTGACACGCGTCTTCCAAGTCTTTTATTTCATCATCAACTTTGGCTCGTTCTTCTCGACGATCATCACACCCATCCTCTACGACAGCTACGGCGCCGAGGTGGCCTTTGGCGTGCCGGGCGTCTTCATGGCCATTGCCACCCTGATATTCTTCATCGGACGCGGGCGCTTCGTGCGTGTGCCGCCCAAGCCCGGTGGCGCCACGGGAGCCCTCGACTTCGCGGCTGCGATATTGCTCTTTTCACCGGTCATCGCACTGATCGCCGCGGTCTTCATCGAGGGCGACAGCTACACGGCACCGAACGCCAACGGCATGAGCGGAGCGGCCTTCTACGCGGAGTACTTGCAGGGTTATCTCGGACACCTGGCTGTCAATTCTTGGCACTACTTCACCATCGCTCTCGTGCTCGTCTTGGTGGGCTTCGGGCTCTTCTTGCTGAGACAACGGCGGGCGGAGGACGACGGCTTCTTGGCGGTCCTCGCCCACGCCATTCGCAACCGCAAGGCACGAAAAGAGGGGCAAGGGTTCTTCGACGTGGCGCGCGAGAAGTTCGGCGACGAGGCGGCCGAAGGCCCCCCCGCGGTCCTCCGCATCGTGCTCGTGTTCTCGATGGTGAGCGTGTTTTGGGCGCTCTTCGATCAACACGCCTCCACCTGGGTGCAACAGGCCAAGGAGATGGATAGGACCCTCACCGTGCCGTCGACCGTGGGCCAATACGTCGTCTATGCCACCATCATCGCGGCGCTCTACGGTGGTACGTGGCTCATGCTTTGGGTGTCGAACAAGCGTGTTCCGCCAATCGTCCCCAAGGTCCTGTTTGGCTTGATCGGGGCGGGCTTGTTAGGCGCCATCGCGCTCGACGTCTCGACCGGGGCGACGACCACGATCGAGCTCAAAGCGTCGCAAATTCAGGCCCTGAATCCGTTGATGGTCATGATCATCATCCCGACGCTCAACGCGGTGGTATACCAGCCCATGGAGCGGCGCGGACGCGCGATAAAGCCCCTTCACAAGATGACCGTCGGCATGTTCCTGGCGGCGGCCGCCTTTGGCATCGCGGCGCTGCTTCAGGCGCGCATGGAGGCGGCGGCCGCCGACGGGCACAAGATCTTTGTGCTGTGGCAGGTGATTCAGTATTTCGTGATGACGACGTCCGAGGTGCTCATCAGCGTCACGGGCCTCGAATTCGCCTACACGCAGGCCCCGCGGCGCATGAAGTCGACCATCATGGGCTTTTGGCTGTTGGGCGTCACCTTTGGCAACGTGCTTGTCGCGTTCTTGGCACCCATGCAGAAGATACTCACGCTGAGCGAGTTCTTCTTCGTGTTTACGGGCCTGATGGTGGGAGCCTCGGTCCTCTTTACGATCCTCGCCTCCCGCTACAAGGGCAAGACCTACCTCCAGACCGCCGCGCGTTAGCCCCGACATTGGCATCTTGAGCGAGCTCTTTGCGCCCGTCTGCTCCATCTCCGCCACCAAACGACGCAAGTTCTTTTGGGCCGCCTGGTGGAGCGGCCCGCCAGCCCGGGCCCCCTTTCGCAAGCCAGACGCCTTTGGCGGTGGCGCCCGCTCGCGCGACGAGGCGCTGTCCATGGCGGAGAAGGCCGCCGGCATGCCGCTCGTCGTAGTGGAGGCGCTGTGGGCCAAGGCCGTCTTGCGCACCAGCTTGGGACTGCCACCCTTCGCGGCGAGCGAGGCGGATCATCAAAGCCCCGTCGCCGCCACGCGACGGGACGGGCCCTCGGTTTGGGCCTTGCTCGGCGTGTCGCAGACAGCCACGCCCGCCGAGGTCAAGCGCGCCTTTCGCAAGAAGGCCCTGGAAACCCACCCCGATCACGGGGGCGACGCGCTCATGTTCCAGAAGGTCCGCGCGGCCTACGACGAAGCGCTGCGGCGCAGCGCGCGACCGCGAAAACAAGCCAAGAAGCCGAAGCCCCCCTGAGCCCGCTCGGCTCCCGGGCCAGCGACCCCTTCCACGCGCCACGCCAAAAGTGCTACGCCGAGCGCCCCGATCATGAGCGACTCGCCCGAAAAATCCGCCGCTTCCATCCGCCGCACCTTCCTCGACTTCTTCGCTGCCCGCGGGCACGCCGTGGTCGACAGCGGAAAGCTCATCCCGCAAAACGACCCGACGTTGATGTTCGTGAACGCGGGCATGGTGCCCTTCAAAGACGTGTTCACGGGCCGCGAAAAGCGCGCCTACACACGCGCGACGTCGTGTCAGAAGTGCATTCGCATCAGCGGCAAGCACAACGACCTGGAGAACGTGGGCGTCACCGCGCGCCACCAAACGTTCTTCGAAATGCTCGGTAATTTCAGCTTCGGCGACTACTTCAAAGAGGACGCCATCGCCTTCGCGTGGGAGTTCTTGACGGGCACGTTGGCCATCCCGAAGGAGCGCCTGTGCATCACGGTCTACAACGGCGAAGGGGGCTTCGCCGCGGACGACGAGGCCGCCGGCATTTGGCGCAAAGTCACGGGGTTTGGCGACGATCGCATCCTGCGCCTGGGCCTCGCCGACAACTTCTGGTCGATGGGCGACACGGGCCCCTGCGGCCCCTGCTCGGAGATCCATTTCTTTCACGGCGGCGAGACCGACCTCGCGCGCTTCGGCGAAGAGCCGCGCATCGACGGCTCGGGCTGGACCGAGATTTGGAACCTCGTGTTCATGCAATACGAGCGCAACGAGAAGGACGCCCCTGCGACGCCGCTGCCCGCGCCCTGCATCGACACCGGCATGGGCCTCGAACGCGTGGTGAGCGTGGTCCAAGGCGTCACCTCCAACTACGACACGGACCTCTTGCGCCGCCTCGTCGACAAGGCCGCGAGCCTCGCGCAAAAGCCCTACGGCGCGTCGAACAGCAGCGACGACGTCTCCATGCGCGTGATCGCCGATCACGCGCGGACGACCGCCTTTTTGATGGCCGAGGGCGTGACGCCCGATCGTCAGCGTCGCGAATATGTGCTGCGTCGCGTGATGCGCAGGGCCATTCGGCATGGCCACCGTTTGGGCATCGACAAGCCGTTCTTGCACGAGGTCGCGCTCGAAGTGGTCGACGCGATGGGGGAGGCCTACCCCGAGCTACGCGAGCGGCGGGAGCTGATCGCGCGCGTGACCGAGGACGAAGAGGTGCGCTTTCGCGCCACGCTCAAGCGCGGCATGAAGATCCTCGAAGAGCGCTTCGACGATCTGCGCCAAAAGGGCGAAAAAACCCTGTCCGCGGTGCACGCGGCGGACCTCTACACGACCTACGGCTTCCCGCTCGATCTCACGCAGGTCATCTGCAACGAGAACGCCTTCACGGTCGATGTCGATGGCGCCGACGCCATCGTGCGCGGCGCCGAAGAGGTGGACGGTCCTATCGACCCGGGCGCGGCCCTCGATCCCGCGTATCGCGCGGCCAAGGAGCTCGCGGGCGCGACCCACTTCATCGGCTACGAGCACGAAGAGGGTTCGAGCAACATCGTCGCGCTGCTGCGCGTGACGCGCGATGGCGCGCGCGTGACGCGCACGATGGTCGACGCGGTCACGGCCGACGACGAGGTCGAGATCATCGTGCAAACCACGCCGTTTTACGCCGAATCCGGCGGTCAGGTCGGGGACCTCGGCAGCATCACGAAGGACGGCGCGCGCTGCGTTGTCTCGGACACGCAGAAGCCGGTGGCGGGCCTCGTGGTGCACGTCGGGCGGGTCGCCGAGGGCAGCTTCGCGAAGGGCGACCACGTGACGCTGACGGTGGATCACGCGGCGCGCAGCGCTACGCGGCGCAACCACTCGGCGACGCACGTGCTGCATTGGGCGCTGCGCAAGGTGCTGGGCGAGCACGCGCAGCAGAAGGGCTCGCGCGTGGGGCCCGACATGTTGCGCTTCGACTTTGCTCACGGAAAGCCGCTTTCGCGCGAGGAAATCGAGGCCATCGAAGATCTGGCCAACGAGAAGATCCTGACCAACGCGCCCGTGGTGACCGAGATCTTGGCCATGGACGAGGCCAAGAAGCGCGGCGCGATGGCCATCTTCGAAGAGAAGTACGGCGACACCGTGCGCATGCTCACGATGACCTCCGAGGTGGTGGAGCTGTGCGGCGGCACGCACGCGCGCGCCCTCGGCGACATCGGTTTGTTCAAGATCGTCAGCGAGGGCGGCATCGCCGCCGGCGTTCGCCGCCTGTTCGCCGCGACGGGCAAAAATGCGCTGGCCTATGTCCGAGACACGGAGGCCGAGCTCCACCGCACGAAGCAGGTGTTGAAAGCCGGCGGCGGCGACGTGGCCGAGCGCGTTTCGCGCGTTTTGGCCCACGAGCGCGAGCTCGAAAAGAAGGTGGCCGAGCTGGAGCGCAAGGTGCTCGAAGGCGGCGGCGCGGGCGGTGGCATCGACGGCATGCTGGCGAGCGCGAAGGACATCGGCGACGTGCGCGTGTTGGCGCTGCGCATGCCCGACGGCACGCAAGCGGGCGCTCTGCGCGAGCTGGCCGAAAAGCTGCGCGACAAGCTGGGCGAGCGCGCCGCCGTGCTGCTCGGCGCGGTGGTCGGCGACAAGGCGATGCTCGCGATGTTGGTGTCCAAGGCGGCCACCAACAAAGTGCGCGCGGGCGACGTGATCCGCGGCGTGGCGCGCATCGTGGGCGGCTCCGGCGGCGGAAGGCCCGACATGGCCCAGGCCGGCGGCACCGAGACCGCGCGGCTCGACGAGGCCATCGCGGCGACCTACACCGAGGTGCAAAGCGCCCTCGGCGTGAGCGCCTGAAGGCGAATTACAACAACCATCCATTTGTCATACGGCCTGGCGCGCCAGGCCGGGCCCAGCCCCGGGCGCGGGGCGCTACCCTGAGCGACGAGCGCGGCAGGTGGCCAGGAACGTCTCGCGCACAAGACGCTTGTCGTGGGGGCTCAGGGGCTCACCGGTGCGGCGACTGCCCTCCACGAGGAGCCGCCGGTCGACCTCCGTCGGGACCGAGCCGCCGGAGGACTCGCGCAGAAGGGCGTCCACTTCGTCGTCCGTGAGCTGACCGGCGATCATCTCGGCGGCCGCCACCAAGGGGCTATCATCGCCGGAGGACGGCACCGGGCCGGGGAAGTGGCCGTGCGTTCGCTCGATGAGGGTAGAGAGGACCTCTTTGCGCAGCTCGTGCACGGTGTCCGCCTCTTGCACAAGGGCGGGAGATTGGTTTTCGCGGGCGGGCTCGATGCCCAGCAAATGCACGCGGACGCCGAGCTCTTGGGCCTGCTGAATGCCCACCCGAAGATCGCCATCGCCCGTGAGCACCAACGCGTCTGCCATGGCGCGATTGCGAGCAAGGTTGATGAGGTCGGTGACAATCAGGGCGTCGACACCCTCTTGCTGACCATGCTGGTTGACGAAGCCCAACCGAAGCTTGACGTTGGCCCGGAAGGCCAGCGCGAGCTGCTGGGTCGACGGCCCGGACGAGCTGCCATCGTACCAATAAATGCGCAGCAAAGGGAGCGAGCTGACCTCGGTGGCAAGCTCGGCAAGGGTGGCAATGACCTTGTCGTGATCGAGGTGAAGCTCGCTCCGATGCAGCTTCTCCCCCGCGACGAGCAACGAGCCCTGGGCAAACAGGTACCCAGCGTCGACAAAAACGGCCACCCGATCCATGGCAGACTCCCGCGAAAATGGCCGTTTGCGGCCTAGTGTTGAAAAAACGCCGCGCCAGGAAGGAAGACGGTGCGGCGGGTGGATGGGTAGCGCGGGTGGAGCGAGGCGTCAAAACGGGAAGCGCTGGAGGAGGAGTGCGCTTCGATCAGGTGCTGTGCTCGCGCAGTCGCCGTCGACTTGGTGGGGCATGCCGGAGCCACCCTTTGCCTAGTTGCAGAGCCCGGACCCGTTGCAGCTGTTGCTCATGCAGTCCGTGTTCAAAGCACACGGCAATCCCGTGGAAGACTTGCAAACTTTGACGACCTGGCCAACACAGATGTTGCTCGCGCAGTCGGCGTCCTGGTTGCATACTTGCCCTGCCTTGGCCTTACAAGCCGCCTTGCCGTCGCACGCCTGGGCGCTCGTGCAGGTCGAATTGCTGTTGTCTGTGAAACCAGCAGGCACGTTGGAGCAGGTTCCCTCCGCCCCCGCCAAGTCACATTGTCGGCAATTGGCGGAACACGCCGTGTCGCAACAGTAGCCGTCGGCGCAGTGGCCGTTTTGACATTGACCGTCCGAGCTACACTGGAGTCCCTTGGGGAGCACGCACGCGTTGCCTACGCAGAGCGCTCCCGATACGCAATCAGCATTGGAGCTGCAGATCGTTTTGCAGGCGACGCTCCCACAGGTGAACGGGATGCAACTCTTGGCGGCGCTGGAGCCGCAAGTCCCCGCGCCGTCGCAGAGCTTGGACCCGTACTCCGTGTTCGTCGCGAGATCGCACCACGCGGCGGCGCACGTGGTGTTGACCGCATCGAAACAGGCGCCAGCGCCGTCGCACGTCGACGTGCACTCTCCCTGACACTCGCCGTCCGGATTTGTCCCCGCTGGGATCGGCGCACAAGTTCCGTCCGAGACACCGTTGGCTTCCTTCGAGCATGCCATGCAGGTCCCGCTGCAATCATTGTTGCAGCAGAAGCCGTCGCTCGCGTGTCCAGACTGACATTCGGCCGAGTCCGTCGAGACCTCACCATCGCTCTTCTTGGGGACACAGACGCTCGCGGAGCAGTAGTCGCCCGAGCTCGCGCAGTCGGCACCGGTGGAGCAACCGCTGAGGCAAGCTTGCCCCTGAGCGTCGCATACGTAAGGACCGCAGCTTACGGCCAGGCTGGGCGAGCAGGCTCCATTGCCGTCGCAGGCGCTTGCACTGCTCTGGGCCCCCGCTACGCAAGACTGTGCGGCGCACTCGAGGTTCGGATTGGCGCCTGCCTGAATCGGACCGCACTGCCCGGAGACGGTACCGTTTCCTCGGAGCGCGCTGGTGCATGCTTCGCACAGGCCGTCGCACGCGCTGTCGCAGCAAACCCCGTCGACACAGAAACCGCTCGCGCAGCTGTCCTCGTCGTTGCACTCCTCGCCGTCGTCGCTCTTCGGAACGCAGGTGCCCGAAAGGCACTGCTGTCCCGGACAGTCGGCGTGAGTCGTACAATCCTGACAGGTACCGTCGTCGCAGAACCCCGACAGGCAGTCGGCGCCGACCGCGCACGTCTGACCCACGGCGCAGCCCCAGCACACACCTCCACCACAGTCGACGTCGGTCTCGCTGCCGTTCGTTGCATCGTCATCGCAGGTCGGATCGACACACGCGCCCTCATCGCAGACACAGGGCGGTGCGTCGCAGGTCGTGCAGCTCGTCCCCGCGGGCTCGGCGATCCATGAATCGGCGCCGTCCTCGCACAATTGCACGCGGCACTCCTCCACCACGCCCGAAGGCTCGCCGTTTGCTTTGGCCGTACTTCGGCACTGACCCACGCCTAGATCGCAGGCGTCGTCCGTGCATGGATTGTGGTCGT
Source organism: uncultured Polyangiaceae bacterium (assembly GCA_964383995.1). GTDB lineage: Bacteria > Myxococcota_A > Polyangia > Polyangiales > Polyangiaceae > CAYLJT01. Next base: position 13,496 of record CAYLJT010000033.1, on the reverse strand, counting down.
CACACACGGAATCGGCAGTGGTCGTACACTCGGTCACGCACTCGCCGTTTTCGCACTGGCCCGCGAGGCCATTGGCCTTGCACGTGACCTGTTCGTCGACGGGGGAGACCTTCACCACCCCGCCTTCGCAAACATACAGCTTGCAATCCAAGGGCTCGGCGTCGACATTGCTGCCGTCCACCAAGGCCTGGAAAACGCACGTCGTCGTCTCGGCGTCGCACACGTCCACGGTGCAGGGGTTGCCGTCGTCGCAACCGAGGGCGTCTGAACACTGGTCTTGACGACTGAACGTCTCGTCCCCCGACAGGCCGCCCCACTGACTGCAGGTCGCCGCGGAGAGCAGGAGCCCAAACGCGCCGATCCAAGCCTTTTTCATGATCTTCTTCGCTTCCATCACATGCTCCCCTCGACACCCACGGTCCCCGGCCCCACGTACAAGCCCACCTGGCCTGCGCCCTCCTTGCTGTCGTCCCGCAGGAAGATGATCGCTAGGCCTGCTCCCACGCCAACGGCGCCTACGGCAAAAGCTACCCTGCTGACCGTGGTGAGCGTGGAGGCCGTGTCCGCCTTGCCTTGATCGCTGGCCAAACAGCGCGCTCCGTCGCAGCGCGACGCTACGTCGCTGGCGTTCGTGTAGGCCAAGAGGCCCGCTACACCACCCACCGTCAGACCCGCGGCGCCTACGCCGAAGGCCGCGTAGGCCAGGGCCGGTGCGCCGCCCTCATTCGCTTCGCGCGCTGGGGGTGGAGGTGGTGGTTCCTTCTTCGGTGACGTACCCTCGGGCGGGACGTCGGATGTCGCACTGTCCGAGACAACGCGCGTGTCCTTGGGGCTCCCGTCGAGCACCAGCGGCGTCGTCGTCTTTGGGACGAGCGTCATGGTCGTCGTCACCAGCCCGCGCCGGGGCGTGGTCAGCTCCACGCGGTGGTCGCCCGGGGTCAGCAGGATTCGGGTCGACACGCCCGAAAGGGCCTGATCGCTGCCGTCGATGCGGACCTTGACGTCGCTCGGCTCGCCGCCCTTGACCTCGACCACCACCACGGCGAGGCGAGCGTCCAGGTCGGCCAGATCCGCCCGGGCTTTGTCCTGTGTCTTTTTGTGCATGTCCGGGGCATCGTCCGAGAGTGTCATACTCGCGGCGGCCTCGTAGGCCTCGCGGGCGTCCGCGAACCTGCCCAACTTCTCCAGGCATTGGGCCTTGAAGTGGGTCACGACCGGGTTCTTCGGACCGGCCTCGGCGGCCGAGAGGCGCTCCAGGGCGTCTTGATATTTGCCCTCCTGATAGAGCGTAATCCCTTGGCGCGCGGCCTTGGCGGCGGCGGCTGGGTCGGCCGCCCGCGCGAGCGCAGGAGAGAGGGTGATCGCCAGTATCGACAGGAACAGGGTCGTTCGCACGTTAACCTCACGCGTGGAGTTGGGCTGGCCCCCCGGGGGCCCGCGTGAGGTGAGCGCTATGCGAAATGGGGGCCGAACGAGGCGATCTTGCCTACCACTTTGGTGGACGTGTGGCGGAGGGCATTGTCTCGGACAATGCGCTGGACGACACAGACACCGCAGCGCTCGGCCAGGTCCAGGCGATCACGAGGCTCGCGAGGCCGATGCCGATGACGTCCGCGGTGAGATCGAGGATGTCGCAGCTCCGCGAGGGGAACCACGCTTGGGAGATTTCTTCGAGCGCGACCACGACGAACACGGCCACGCTGCCCCAGGGCACCACGCCCAGAGCCCGCTTGCGCAGGCGGGGCACGGCCGCGCACACCACCACGGCCAGGACACCCATGAACACCAGGTGGCCCAGCTTGTCGCCCATGGGGATGGAGTCCACGAAGCCGAACAGCTCTTTATAGTCACCGCTATCGGCCACGACCACCACCGTGGCGAGGAACAGCGCGTAGGCGATGGCGAGGCCCTTCATGCGCAGCGAGGAGGTCGGGGTGAGCGTGGGGGCGTGGGGCAAAGGCGTGTCTTGCGTCATGAGACGCGAGACGCGCCGCTCAAAGCGATGATTCCAGGGCAGAGGGTTTCTCCCCTGCACTGCCGCGCGAGCTGCACGAACGCCCCAAGACCGCCACAATTGTGGCGACGCTAAGATCTCGTGGCAGGGCCGCTCAGGGCTGTACCGCGGTCAGCACCGTCTTCGACTGACGCGCGAACTGCAGGCGGTACAGGCGGGCGTACACGCCGTCTTTTTCGAGCAATTCGTCGTGGGTGCCGGACTCGACGACATGGCCTTTGTGGAAGACGACGATGCGGTCGGCGCTCTGGATGGTGGCCAGACGGTGCGCGATGACGAGGGAGGTGCGGCCCTTCATGGCTCCGGCCAGGGCCTTTGACAAGCGCGCTTCGGTGTCGCTGTCGACGTTGGCCGTGGCCTCGTCGAGCACCAAAACCGGGGGATCGCGGTACAGGGCCCGGGCAAAGGCGATGAGCTGGCGCTCGCCCGCGGAGAAGTTGGAACCGCGCTCTTCGACCTTGGCGTCGAGGCCGTCGGGACGGCGCTTGAACAGGTCGAGCGCGTCGATGCGTGAGAGGGCCTGTTCCACTTTGGCTTTGTCGATGACCTCGTCGCCGGCGGCGATGTTGCTCGCCACGGAGCCGGGGAACAAAAAGACGTCTTGAGGCACCACGGCGAAGTGCCTTCGCAGCTCGTCACGGCCCATGGCGGAGGCGTCTTTGCCAAAGACCCGCACGGTCCCCGATTGAGGCTCATAGAGCCGCAAAAGGACGGAGGCGACGGTGCTCTTGCCCGCGCCAGTGGCCCCTACCAGGGCAATCTTCTCGCCCTTCTTGGCTGCCAGGGACACGTCGAAGAGCACCGGCACACCGGGCTTGTACTCGAATGTCACATGGGACAGCTCGAACGCCAGATCGGCCCGGCTCGGCGGCGTTTCGTCGCTGGCCTCTTTGGCAGGCGCGTCTTCGTCGCGGTTTTCGAGCAGCTCGAACACCCGCTCGGCGCCGGCCATGGCCGATTGCACCAGGGTGTAGCGCGCGGAGAGATCGCGGATAGGCACGAAGAAGAGCTCGATATAGGCAATGAAGGCGAAGAGCGTCCCGAACGTGATTTGATCGCTCATCGCGTTGACGCCCGCGAACCACAGGGCAGATGCGATGGAAACGCTTGAAATCAGCTCGATCGACGCGTCGAGCGTGGCGTCGTAGACGATGGAGCGGTTGTTGGCCGCGCGGTAGGCGAGGTTGATCTCGTCGAACTCTTCGGCGGCGCTCTCCTCGCGCGCATAGGCCTGTACGATGGCCATGCCCGAGACTTGCTCGTTCAGATAGGCGTTCATGCGGGCGGTTTTTGCGCGAATTTCGCGGAAAGCGTCGCGGATTCGCCGCCGTGTCCACATCACCAACAGGGCCACGGGCGGCGCGGCGACAAAGGCGATCAGCGCCATGTGCCAGTTGAGCGAGAGCATCACGACGACGATGGCGATGAGCCGAATCAGATCGCCAATCGCGTTGAGAGCGCCCGAAGCGAACATCTCGCCAATGGCGTCGATGTCGTTGGTCACGCGGGAGACCAGGCGACCCACGGGCGTGCGGTCGAAGAAGCCGAGCTTGCGCGTGTGGAGGAAGCGAAAGACGTGGGAGCGTAGGGCCGCCATCGAGCGCGCTCCGGCGAGCTGCATGGCGTACATCTGCGGAAACGCGATGGCTTGATCGACCACGATGAGCGCGCCAAACAGCACCGCCGCCGTGGTCATCGCGCCCAACGGATCGCCACCGTCGAGGCCGTCGAAGCCGGCGCGCATCACGAGCGGTCGGCCGAGGGCCAAGAGCGAGCTTACGACCAAGAGGCCCATCGAAAGGCCGAGGGGCTTGGCCTGGGGCCGCACGAACGGCAAAAGCTTCTTGAGCGTGCGCGCGTCGTAGGTCGCCGCGAGCTTCGACTCTTCGTGGAAGCGCTCTAAAACGGCCTCGGTGCGGGACCTCTTTTGAGCTCGTTGGGTCTGTGCGGGGGTCGTCATGCGCTCACCGCTTCGAGGGGCGCATCGCTCTCGGCGAGGGCCGCGAGGTCTTCTTGGATGCGTTGTTCTTCGACGAACGATGCGTACAGGCCGCCTGCGCGCGCGAGCTCGTCGTGCGTGCCACGCTCGATGACGCGGCCCCGATCGAGCACGACGATCGAGTCGCAACGGCGGGCCGCCGCCACGCGGTGGGTGATCAAGAGCAGCGTGCGGCGCTTCGCTTCGCGCTCGATGGTCTCCAAAATCGCGGCCTCGGTCTTGGCGGCGGCGGCCGAGAGTGGGTCGTCGAGGACCAGGACGGGAGACTCGCGAATCAGCGCACGCGCGAGGGCGACGCGCTGGCGTTGTCCGCCGGAGAGCTTGACGCCGCGCTCGCCGACCACGGTGTCGAGGCCGTCGGGCAGGGCGCGGGCCTCGTCGATCACGCTGGCCTCGGTCATCGCCCGCTCGATGCGCGCGATGCCCTCGTCGCCCTCGACGTCATCGAGGGCGTAACCGACGTTTCGGATCACCGTCGTCGAAAACAGAAAGGCGTCTTGCTGGGCGTAACCGATGCTCGCGCGCACGGTTTCGAGGGGCAGCTCGCACACGTCGGCACCATCGAGAAACACCGTGTTTTTCGGGGTGGGAAGCAATCTTGGCAACAGCGTCGCGATGGTGCTCTTGCCCGAGCCCGTGCGCCCCACGATGGCGAGCGAGCCCCCCGCGGGCACCTCGAAGTCCACGTCGTCGACGACCTTCGCGTCGCCGTACGCGAACGACAGGCCCTGCACGCGGAGCGCCCCGGCGACCTTCGCAGGGGCCGGCAGAGGCCCGCTCACGACCTCGGGGATCGCCTCGAAAATGGCCTGCAAACGCACGTAGCCCGCGCGCCCGCGCTGGACGATGGCGGCCACGAAGCCGACCGCGAGGAGCGGCCACGCGAGGCGCTGCAAGGCGAGCCAGAACGACACGAAATCGCCGCGCGTCATCTCCCCCGCGACCACCAGACGACCGCCATACGTGAAGACGATCAACATGCCGGCCGCGCTGAGCGTGCCCATGATGGGCCCCATCAGGCCGCGAATACGCGCCAAACGCAGGCTTTTTTGCAGGTAGTCCTCGTTCGACACCTCGAAGGCCCGGCTCTCGGCCTCTTCGAGGTTGAAGCTGCGCACCACGCGCACCCCCGACAGGCTGGCGAGGACCCGATCGCTCATGCGCCCGATGGCCTCTTGGTTTTCGCGGTTGCGCGAAAAGAGGCGGGAAGAGAAGCCCCGCGTGACGACCATCAAGAGCGGCAAGAGCAAGAGCGAGGCGAAGGTGAGCTTGATCGACATGCTCGTCATGACCCACACGGCGCTCACCAACGAGAACAACGCGCTCAACACGTTGAGCACGCCAAAGCCCAACAACAGCCGGACCTGCGCCAAATCGTTGGTGGCGCGGCTCATGATTTCGCCCGTGGGCATCTTGCGAAAGAACGCGGGGCCGAGCTTGTGAAGGCGGTGCAAGAGCACGGCGCGGAGCTCGTATTCGACGTTGCGACCCCCCGAGAAGATCGTGAAGCGCGAGAGCACGCGCGCGATGCCAGCGCCGATGGCCACCGCGAGCATGGTGAGGGCGGCCGCCGCGGCAGTGTCGACGGCTTGGTTGGAGACCGCGTCGACCGCGGCTTTGACTAGAAAGTCGCGCTTGGCCATGAGCAGCTGCTGCGCGATGAGCAGCAGCGCGCCCATGCTGTAGAGGCCGAGGTTTTTCCTGAACTGCCCCCACAAACCGAGGGGAAATGTAGCTGGGTCGCGGCTCTTCATGGGGTCGAAACGGAAGCTCTTACTTGGCGCGACGCGGGCTCGAGGGCAGCGGATTTCGATGGGAGGTCGTGAGCGCCGGGCGGTCGCGTCCTTCGGGCGCGGGGGCGAGGTCGGTGAGCTCCACGCGGGTGGAGAGCAGACCAAAAAGCACACGCGCCGCGCCTCGGCCATCGAGGTCGGCGACAATGCCAATTTTTTCTGCAAAAGGGCCCTTCAGAGCCCGTACGCGGGCGCCCTTCTCGATGGCGGCGTCGCTCGGCGGGGCGGGGGCCGGCGATATTCGTTTGACCTCCAACGATTCGCTCTCGGATTGCGCCGGGGGTGCGGCGGGCGCGGCCTTCGCGGGCGCGGGCGGCTTGCGCGCCTTGAACAACGTGGCGAGGGTGGGCCGCACAGGCGGGGTCAACGGCGTGCTGCGCTCCTTCACCTGCGCGCGCACGCGCTCGGCCTCGGCGGCCCGCTCGGCGCGCCATTTCTCGGTCTCGGCCTCGGCCTCGGCGTGGGCCCGCGCGCGCTCGTCGGCCAAGCTCGCGAGGCGCGCGTCGAGGTGGATGTGATCGTTGTCGGGGGACCACGCGATCAGGAGGTACACGGGCACGAGGGCCACCAGCGCGTCTTCGAGCTGTTCGCCCAAGCTGTCGGCGTGGGCGAGGGCCACCTCGCGCTCCACGAACCAACCGATGAAGAGCGGCAAGCCCTCGGCCGCGGCGCGCTCGATCAACGCGCGAATGGAGGTCGGCGTGGCGCTGGTAGCCGGCACGCGCTCGTCGGGCCCCACACCAAGCACGAACTGTTCGGGCAACGCGGCGAGGGCCGTGGTCAGCTCCGTCGCGAGCTCGGCGCCCGCCGCCAAACGCGCTCGCAAGTTGTCAACGTCGATGGACGCCTCGGGGTGCACCGCGCACGACACCTCGACACCCGCGGCATCGACCTTGAGGGCCAAGAAGGCGTGCCTGCGCTCCTGGCTCGGATCGCCGATGCGCGCCGCGATGGGGCGGCTCTCTTCGAGCAGGCGCTCGATCTTCGCGCGGGGCTCGTCCTCGCTCCAAAAATAGACCCACTGAGCCTCCACGCGAAAATGGTTGGCGAGGGACAGGTGCTCATCGGACTCGTGCGTGCGCGCCGAAAGGCCCCCATCCGCGAGGCGCGGTGTGACGCGACGGGCCCACGCGGAGAGCCTTTGTTTGAGCTCGAGGCGGGGGCGCGCGTAGGCGTTCGAGGTCGCCCGCTCGGGCAAATAGGCGTCGAAGTCGGCGGCACCGCTGAAGAGAGATTCCTGATTCATGGGGAGGAGCGTTCGAACGAAGGGCGTCGCGGCCCCCTGAGTGGCAGAAAAACCCTACTATTTGCGCTCCCCCAACGAAAGGGAGCGGGGCGGCTCGCGGCGTTCGGCCTTGTAGTCTTCGAGCTCGTCGAGGGTGCGAGGAAAATCGTCTTTCAGGAGCCGCGACAAGCTGCGGTCGGCGAGCAGCTTCCCGCCCGTTTGGCAGGTCGCGCAGTAGTTGGTCTCGTTGTCGGCGTAGGCGATCTTCTGCACCGGATCACCGCATTTGACGCAGGGTTTCCCGGCCTTTCCATGCACCGCCATGTCCGGTCGAAAGGCCGTGACCTTCTCGGGGAAGCGCCCCTTGCTCTCGGTGATCAAGCGCTCGGCCCAGTCTTTCAAGGTCTTTTGGCAGGCCTCGAAGAGCCGGGTCACTTCGTCGTCGCTGAGCTTGGTGGAGAGCTTCACCGGCGAGAGCCGTGCGGCGAACAAGATCTCGTCCGAATAAGCGTTGCCGATGCCGCTCAAAATCCGGGGATCGGTGAGCGTTCGCTTGAGCGTGTGCGACTCGCGCGTGATCGCGTCGCGGAACTCGGCGCGCGTGCATTCGAGCACTTCGAGGCCGGGCGCGTGGAGGCGCACGAGGGCATCGCGGCCGCGCACGAGGTGGAGCGACGCGCGCTTCTTGGTGCCGGCCTCCGTGAGGAGCAGCGTGCCGTCCTCGAAATCCATGGCGAAAAGGCCTAGTTTTCCGGGGATCGGCGCGCCCGCGGGCAGGTACTTCAGGCGCCCAGCGATCATCAAGTGCAAGACCAAGAAGAGGTCGTCTTCGAAGCCGAACGTGATGCGCTTGCCGAGGCGCGAGAGGCCGGTGACGAGCTTGCCGTTCAACGCGGCGAGCGGTGGCTCCACGGTGCGCAACAGAAATGGGCTCTTGAGCCGCGTCCCTTTCAACACCTTGTGCAGCACGCGCCCTTCGAGGGCGAAGATGTAGGCGGTGATGTCCGGGTATTCCGGCACGGGGCTCAGCCCTGTTTTTTGCGCGAGCTCATGATCACCGCGGCCGCCGAGAGGGCGACCGCGAGCACCGAAAACACCACGGCGATGCGAGCGTCGGCGGCGTCGTCCGAGCCGGGAGCGGCGGAATCAGCGGGCTGATTCGCGACAGGCGGCTTCACCGCAGAGGGCGACGCGCTCGGCGCAGGCGTGGGCGTCTTCGGCGCCTCGCTGGGGGGCTGGGCAGCGGGCTCCGCGGCAGGCGCGTCGCTGATCGGGGCGCCCTTTGCGTCCACGGGAGGCGGCAAATAGGGCGGTTCCTCGATGGTCTTCTCGGGGCTCGCCTTGTCGGTGTAGGGCGCCTTCGGATCGAGCTTGTGCAACATCGCCCCGATGGCGTCGTCGCCAAACGCGCGACCGTTCGGGTATTTGATGGGTTTTTGCAGGTCGACGTCGAGCACGTCGGGCAAGAAGTAGCTGCGTACGAGCGCCGGATCGGCGCCCAGCTCGGTCACGACTTGCCGGGCTTTTTCGGCCCACAGGCCCAGATCGGCGGCGGGCTTCGTGCTGTTGTACGCCTGCCGCCAGCCGCGAAAGCTGGCCTTGCACGGGCTCGGTGCAGGCGGGCACTCGGGCAACAACATGGTGGAGGTCATGGGCTTGCCCGCGCGGTCTTCTTGAAAGCCGTTGCGGGACACCGACGCCCACACCGAGAAGCGCGGAGGCAGCTCGCCGAGGGGCACCTCGACCATGATCAGCGTGGCGTTGGTGGGGCCGAACGTGCCCACCGAGGAGCCATCGGAGGGCCCTGCGGCGTAGGCGCCGAGGGCGAATTTCGCGGCGTCCGCGACGGGGCCCGTCATCTCGCGAAAGTCGAAGAACAGGGGCTCTTTGCGCGCGCCAACGAACAGACGGCGGCCGTCTTTTTCGATCACCTCGGCGTGCCCCGCCGTGCTCACCGCGCCGGACAGCAGCTCGTCACCACCCCCGTCGTCGAGCCGCGCTTTTGCGCCCGCGGCCTTCAACAGGTGCACGACCCGACCCTTGCCGTCGGGCGTCAACGACACGCGGTAGGTCACGTCCGCCGCGTCATCGGCGTTGGCGTCGACGTTGAACGAATAGGCCGCGCTGGGGTCGAGCCCGAGCGCCTGTGTCTCGGTCACGCTCGTGGTGAGCACGTTCACCGTCATCGCGAAGACGAAGCCGTCTTTGCCGCGAAAGGCGAACACATCGCCGATGTCGATGGGCTTGTTCCGGGCCTCGGCCATGTCGGCTGAGTCCATGTGATCGAAGGCCAACGCCGATGTTTGTGCGGTGGTTAGCCCCAGAACAAGCGAGAGAAACAGCGGACCATGTCGAAGCGATCGAGTCATCGCGCACCGTCGCAGGGGCAAAGGCCTCCACGGAAGCGGCGACGATAGCGGAATGGGTCTTACACGGTCAACGACGGCACCGAATAATGGAGCGCGAGGTGAGGCTGATGAGCGAAGAACCGCGGGTGCAGCGCATGGTGATGTTCAAACACGGCGTCGCCTATTTGGAGCGCGGCGGCCCCGCGGAAGGGGCGTTCGAGCTTTCGTTTCGGCTCCAAGAAATGAACGACGTGCTCAAGTCGCTCGCCATCTGGGTTGCCGAGGGGGACGCGAAGGTGGGCCCGATAGGCTTCGAAAAGCCTGAAGATCCGGACGAAGCGTTGATCCGACGCAAGCTCGCCATCGTGGAGGGCGCGGCGTTGACGGGCGTGCTCTCGGCCTTGCGCGGGCGGCGCGTGGCGGTCACCCAGGGCGCGGATCGCATCGAGGGCGAGGTGCTCGGCGTCGAACGGGTGACCGATCAAGACGCGCGCATGAGCCGCTCGCTCGTGCTGCGCACGGACGCCTCGGACCTGCGCATCATGGACCTCGGGCGCATCACCGACGTGGCGCTCTTGGATCCGAAGTCGCGCGATGATCTCGAGCTGTTCGTGGATCGAAGCCGGGCCGCGACCGCAGGCGAGAACCGCGTGGTGCGCGTGGCGCTCAGCGGCCGGGCCACGGATCTGCGGGTTTCGTACGTGATTCCGGCGCCCGTGTGGCGCGTCTCCTACCGCGTGGCGGCGGACCGCGAGGGCATCTTGGTGATGGCCTTTGGCATCGTGCACAACCCCGCCGACGAAGATCTGGAAGACATCGAGCTCGTGCTCACCACGGGTCAGCCCGTCTCGTTTCAAATCGACCTCTACCATCCGAAGGTGGTGGAGCGGACGACGGTGGAAGAAGAGAGCCGGCAAGCCGCAGCCCCTACGCGCTTCGAGCGAGGTCGAGCGGCGCCGCCGCCCCCGCCAGCCATGGCCTTTGGACCGCCGGGCTACGCGCCTCCACCGCAACCGGCCGCGGCCCCCGCGCCGCGCATGATGGCTATGGCGATGCCCGAAGAGTCGGCGGCCGACTACGCCGATCGTGGGGAGCTGTTCGAATATCGCTTGAGCGACAAGGTCTCTCTCAAGCGAGGTGGCTCCGCCATGGTGCCCCTGTTTACGAAGCGCGTGCCCGCAAGAAAAGAGCGTATTTGGCGCGTGGGCGCGCAGCCGAGCCCGGATCTGGTGGTGACCTTCGAGAACACCACGGGCGCCGTGCTGGAAGAGGGACCCGCGGTGATTTACGACGAGAGCGTTTATGCGGGCGAGTCGATGGTGCCTTATTCGGCGCGCAACGTGCCAGTTCGACTGGGCTTCGCCAAGGACCTGGCCGTGCGCTGCAAACACGGCTCCAAGCAGACCTGGGTGGCGACCAGCGTGCGCCTCGCCGATAGCATGCTGATCGAGCAATCGTACCGCGAAGAGCGCCACGAGCTGGTGGCCGAGAGTGACCACGAAGAGCCCGTCGAGGTGGTGTTCGAGCTGGCGAAGATGCACGGCAGGAGCATCGAAGAGTCGTTCGCGAAGCCCTTTGAAGAGACCCTGGGCTACAGGCGATTTCGCGCCGAGGTGCCCGCCCATGGCAAGGTGGCCTTGGAAGTCGTAGAGCGGTGGCCCGACTCGCGCAACATCAACTACCGCAACGTGGAAGAGAGCGTGCTCGAGTTCTGGCGCTCATGCCGCTTCCTCGACGACACCACCCTGGCGAAGCTCCGCGCCGTGCGCGCGGCCTGGGCCAAAGGCGACGAAAAAGACCGCGAGAGGGCCCAAGTCGAGGCCGAGATGAGGGCCATCTACGAGAAGCAAACCAAGCTGTCGGAGCAGCTCAATGTGCTGAAAGACGGCGGAAAAGAAGGCGACTTGCGCCTGCGCTACGTGCGCGAGCTGAGCGAAGCGCAAGACGGGGTCAACCGTTGTGAGGCCGAGATACGCCGTCTGGTGAAAGAAGCCGAGGAGGCGCGCGAAGAGGGCAAACGGCTGCTCGGCGCGCTTACCGCGTGACAGGTTGGGTGACTACCCTGTGCGCGTGCGGTCGTGACACCTCTTGGCGACTCGATGGGGTCGATCGCGAGCGATAACGCGTCAAGTGGACCTCGTCACGCGGCTCGGGCGGGTCGACCCCTACAGCTTTTGAGTATCTGGCAACTTGCTAAGTCCCCTGTCGAAACTACCAAACGGCTTGTGCCCCGCCTTGCGAGCGACCTCCAGGACAAGGCAGTCGGAGAAGCCAAGCGCAGGCCGCGCGACAAAGTGCGCGAGAGCGGCTTCGACGACGTCGGGCTCTTGGACAACGAGCGTATCGTGCTCGAGCAACATTTGGATGGAGCGTGCCAGAGCCGCTGCGGGTCTCGCATAGACAGAGTCGAGGACCCAGATGGCCTCGACCAGGACGATGTGAGAAATCCAAGCACCCTGCGCGACGAACGCTTCGGCAGCAGCAGCCTGCTTCGCGTCGTCGCCGGTCAGCAGCCGTACAAGCACGTTGGTGTCAAGCGCGCGCACGGCGCCTCACATGCTCGCGGATGCCTTGCTTGAGCTCGGCGAGCGCTTTGGGCGCGGGCGGACCTTCCGGGAAGAGCTCTGCTCGGATGTCGTCGATGGAGAAGCGGCCAGCTCGGCGAACAACGATGCAGTCGCCCTCGACCTCCCAATCAACGGTGGCCCCCGGCGTCAGTCCGAGGCGCCTCCGGACCTCCGCGGGAACGGAAACCTGCCCCTGTGCCGTGATGCGAGATTGTGCGAGCCTCATGCCGGCACATTACCACGGTAATTAACTACGCACCAGAAGAACGAGGTCGCCGTGGAGGAGCGTTCGAAGCTGAAAATGTCGGCCTGTTTCGGGCATCGGGTCCTCGATGGGAAGAACCACCGGCACCGGGGCCCGCAAATAGCGGCGGCCTCCGTGCCAGTAGGATCGATGCGGGGCCTGGGCTTCGAGCGCGTCAGCCATGCTCTCAGTTTAGCACCCCGCGGGTCCGCGGAGAAGCGCGGCCGGCCCTGGTGAGCGCCAGCCTCTGATCACTCTATCGACCGAGCCCGCCGCCAGTTGCCCAGAGACGTTGCGTTGAGGAGTCCTGAACGACCGGACGCCACGACGCGCGTTGACTTCGGGCCTCGATTGGCTATCGTGGCGACATGCGCCATGTGGACTTGCTCGAAGCCAACGCACAGCTCTCCAGGTGGGTCGAAGAGGTCGAAGCGGGGGAAAAAATTGTCATTGCGCGTGAGGGCAAGCCGGTCGCGGTGCTAACCGCCTTTGAGGGCGCGGCCCCGGCTCGGCGCCTTGGGTTGTTCAGCGGGCAGGCTCAAATGCAGGACGACTTCGATGTTCTTCCCGAAGACATGGCTCGTGTGTTGGCGGGGGAGATGCCTTGAAGCTGCTGCTCGACACCCACGTTGTTCTTTGGGCCGCGACCAGTCCAGCCAAGCTTGGCCCCGCGACACGAGCGGCTTTGGAAGACGGCCGCAATCAGGTTTTGGTGAGTGCGGTAACGGCCTGGGAGATTGCCATTAAACAGTCGATTGGCAAGCTGGTCCTTCCGCTTCCCGCGGAGGAGTGGTTGCCCGACGTCTTGCGCGCGAGCGGCTTTGATGTGGTAGCCGTCACGCTGCACGCGGCCCTTCGCGTCCGAGCCCTCCCCTGGCATCATCGTGACCCGTTCGACAGACTGCTAATCGCACAAGCCTTCGAGAGCGACTCCACCGTCGTGACTCGCGACGCGGTCTTCGCTTCGTACGGTGTGGCCGTGCTGGACGCCTGAGGCAACAGGGTCAGCTCACCACCCGCAGGTCCCACTCGGGAGGTGCCCGCGACTCCGACCGGGCACCTCCGAAGTCGGTGCCGCCGGAATGGTAGCCCACGAGCGCGACCTGACTTTGCCACAAAAGCAGCGTTGGCTTCCGGGCTATCGAGCGCGAGCTGCGCGAACGACCACGCGCCCTGAAAACGGCCGCCTAGCGCGCTAGGTCCAGAAACTCAACTGGAGCGGGCGGCGTGCCGGGACCCTCTCGCCCGAGAACGAGGTCGCCGTCGTGGCCCCAGGTCATCACGCGGCCGAGGTCGTCTATGAAGC
>CAYLJT010000032.1:0-21462 GCA_964383995.1 uncultured Polyangiaceae bacterium | reverse complement strand
TCGCGCTGCACCTCGGGAGCGGAGAGCTATCGATCAAGAAAACGAGCCGCGTCATCGAGGAGGTCTTGATCCGGCGGGCCCTGCAGAAGACCAAGGGAAACCGCACCAAGGCCGCCCAAATCCTCGAAATAAGCCATCGCGCTTTGCTCTATAAGATCAAGGACTACCACATCGACCTGTGAGGCTTCCGGCGGCGGTCGCCCAGCGGATAGGCTGTTCAACGTGGCGCACGACTACGACCTCATCGTGATCGGATCCGGCCCTGCCGGTGAAAAAGGCGCGGCGCAGGCCGCCTACTTCGGCAAAAAGGTGCTGGTCGTCGAGAAGAACGAGGCCCCGGGCGGAGCTGCCGTTCATACAGGCACGCTGCCTTCGAAGACCCTGCGCGAAACAGCGCTCTTTCTGTCGGGCCACCGTCAGCGGGAGCTGTACGGCATCGCCGTCGCCGTCGACCCGACGCTCGCGGTTCCCAAGCTGCTCTCGCGCAAGGACACCGTGCGCAAGCAGGAGGTCGAGCGCATCCACTGGAACCTGGATCGCCACAAGGTGGACTACGCACGGGGCCGGGCGCGTGTCCGAGACGCACACACGGTCGTCATCCACGGCGAAGATGGCTCCGAGCGCGTCGCGACGACCGCGATCATCCTGATTGCCACGGGCTCCGTGCCCCATTTGCCGAGCCACATCCCCTTCGAGCACCCGGACGTCCACGACAGCGACTCCATCCTCGAAATCGATCGGCTCCCGGCGTCGCTGGTGGTCATCGGCGGCGGCGTCATCGGCTGCGAGTACGCGTCGATGTTCGCGGCCCTGGGCGTCTCGGTCACGCTCATCGAGCCGCGGGGCGAGCTGCTTGGCTTTCTCGACGCGGAGCTGAGCGAGGCCCTGCGCGTCGGCATGATCGCCATCGGCGTCGACGTCCGTCTGGGAGAAACGGCGGCCGCGGTCACATCGAGCGAGAAGGGCATCGAGACCGCCCTTGGCTCGGGATCGGTGCTGCGATCGGAGATGCTGCTCTTCGCGGCGGGGCGGAGCGGGGCCACCAAGGGCCTCGGGCTCGAGGACGTCGGTGTCTCGGTCAACGCCCGCGGAAACATCGTGGTCGACGCCGATCACCGCACGGCCGTGCCTTCCATTTACGCGGCCGGCGATGTGGTCGGTTTCCCTGCCCTCGCCTCGACCTCCATGGAACAGGCCCGCGTCGCCATCTGCCACGCGTTCTCCTTCAGCTACAAACGCCAGGTCAGCGAGCTCTTGCCCTACGGCATCTACACCATCCCCGAGGTCTCCGCGGTTGGCTTCTCGGAAGAAGACGCCGTGAGCCGCGGCATCGACGTGGTGGTCGGGCGAAACCCCTACGTCGAGAACGCGCGCGCGAAGATCATCGGCGACGCCGGAGGGCTGCTCAAGCTCGTCTTCGAGCGCGGCTCGCGCAAGCTGATCGGTGCCCACGTGATCGGCGACCGCGCGACGGAGCTCGTGCACATCGGACAGGCCGTGATCCTGCTCGGGGGAACGGTCGAGAGCCTGATCGAGATGGTGTTCAACTATCCGACCCTCGCCGAGTGCTACAAATACGCGGCCTACGACGCGCTCGGGCGCTTTTCCGAGCCCAGCGCATGAGCCCGCCCGCGACAAATTCGCCGCTGCCGCTGGCTGGGGCCTTTTGTTTGACAGATGAGAGCGAGCGGGGCCAAGCGTCGGGTGTGAGTCCGTCAGGCTCGACCATGGACGCTAACGCACTTCGTATGCCGGAGTACGACCTAGATCCCGTTTCTGCGGTCCGATCGAGCCCCGTATCTCGCGTGGCAGACGGCGGGATGACGACCTTTCGCGAGGTCTACGAGGCGGGATTTTCGTACGTGCACCACACGTTGAGGCGCCTTGGCGTGCGAGACGCCGACCTCGACGACATCTCCCACGACGTGTTCATCCGCGTTTACCGCCACCTGGCCGATTTCGACACCAGCCGGCCGCTCAAGCCCTGGTTGTTTGGCTTCGCGTACAGAACCGCTCAAGAATACCGCCGTCGCGCCGTACATCGTCGAGAGGTCCTCATGGATAGCGACGTCGACGCGGCCGATAGCGAGATGGGCCCCGAAGAACAGGTGGCTCAAAATCAGGCGCGGGACCAGCTGCTGCTGTTGCTGGACACCCTCAGCCTCGAACAGCGCGCTGTCTTCGTAATGCACGACATCGACGGCTGCACCATGCCTTCCATTGCAGAAACATTGGCAATTCCCCTCAATACTGCCTATTCCCGACTTCGACTCGCGCGTAGCCAGGTGGAAACGAGCCTAGCCCGACTGCGACGGCGAGGTGAGCGATGAGTGACCCTAACCTTCAGAACCTTTCGCCGGAGCTCGCGGCCCTTCTTTCGGCCGAGCGCTCCCGACCCAACCCGCCGGCCCGCGCAAGCGAGCAGGTTTTTGCCAGACTGTCAGCCTCCATCGCGGCGGGCGGTTTGGGCGCCGGGGCCAGCGGTCCGGGCGCGGTGAACGGAGGGGCTCCCGCAGCAGGCAGCGCGGCGGCCGCCGGTGCGGGCGGTTGGACCCTCGGAAAGGCGGCCTTGGTGGCGCTCTCGAGCTTCATCCTGGGCGGTGCTGCTGGGGCGGGCGCCATGAAGAGCGCGACCCCCGCGGTGGCCATCGCCGACAAGGGTATCGCCGTGGAAGTCTACGCGTCGCTCCCGGCGCGCGGCTCGAATCCCTGGACATCGGCGGCCCCAGCGGAGGTCAAGACGCCCGATACAGCGGCGCCTGTCGCGGCTGCCCCCAGCGAGCCCGAGCCGGTCCGAGTGGCCCTGGCCCCGAAGGTGTCGGCACCGCCCGTCGTTGCGCAGCCACGCACGCCGGCGGCCACGCCCCCCGCGGCCGCTGGATCGCGTGTCGAGGAAGCCGACGAAGCAGCGACCGCCGAGCGCGTGGTGCTCCGCCGCGCGTTTTCGGCGATGTCGCAAGGTCGGGGAGACTCGGCGCTGGCGGCCCTCGACATGCACGCGCAGCTCTTTCCGGAAGGTCGGCTGACCGAGCAGGCCGAGGCCCTCCGCATCCAAGCCCTGTACGCCACGGGCCGCAGCAGCGAAGCAGCGACGCAACTGGAAGAGTTCCAGAAGCGCTATCCAAACAGCCTCTTGCGGCCGGCGGCGAGCAGCCCGACGCCCTGACACAAGTTCTCGTCGGCCTCGCGGCTCGACCTGGCAGGCTGCGGAGCTCACTCCGCAGCCTGCTTTTTTTTGCGCGACGAACTTTCGCGCGCCTGCGTGGGTAGATGTCTCGGACATCTACCCGACTTTCCAAGTTTCGCCAAGTGAACCGGGTGACGTTGCGCCCATGCTGGCGCCCCCGATCCCAGCGCGTTTTAGGGCTCGGGGAGCGCGAGACGGGCGATCAACACGTCGTCGACGGTGGGGTCGGAGCTGCGATTCAGCAAGGGACCATTTCCGAGGTCGACCGTGCCGGAATACGATCCACCCACGAACACCTCGCCCGTGTCGTTCACCGCGGCTCGCTTCAGCGACTGACCGGTTCCGTTGCCGTAGGCAAAGCCCCACGTCGGCACAAGGTCGCTGTCGAGCCCCACGACGAAGGCGTCTGCCAAGGGGTTGATGGCGTCCGCCTGCTCGATATAGCAGTTGCCGAGATCGAGGGCGCCGCGGAAGCGCCCGGCGACCACGACACCACCGAACGGATTGGCACCTACGCCAAAGGCCTCTTGGTCGCGCTGGAGGCCAAATATGTAGTTTCCGACGGGGACGCCGTTCTTGTCGAAGGCATTGACGAACGCGTCGTAGCCGTCGGCCGTGTGGAAGACACCGTCGCCGAAGTCGACGGAGCCCTTGGTTCGCCCGCCCAGGAAGATCCGCTCTCCATCGGGCGAAGCCGACACATCGAGGATTTCGATCAGGGCCTCGTCGTTTTCGCAGATGCCCGAGCAGCGCGTCCACTGGGGGGTGCCGTCACTGGCGATCATGCCGACGACGCTCGTGGCCTGACACTGGCAATCGAGGGGGCCTTCCCCGAAGTCGACCGCGGTTACGCCAGAGGCGTAGTCGCCCATCCAATAGAGGTTGCCTTCGGCGTCGGTGGCGACCTTGCAGCTGTTGGTGGTAGCGCTCGTGCAGACGGAGGGAAGATCCTTCGCCCATTGAGGCTTTCCGTCGGCATCGAGCTTGAGCAAGAAGCCGGAGGCGGCGCCGAGGGCCGCCGTCGGTAGACTGACCTCGTCCCCCAAATCGAGCGTGCCCTCGTAGCGGCCAATCATGTAGATGTCGCCGAGCGGGGAGCTCGCGACGTCCCAACCCGCCTGCCAGAACTTGTCGCCCAACGACCTCGCCCAAAGCACGTCGCCGGTCGCGCCCACTCGCGCGATGAAGGCATCGGGCTGGATGAGCGAAGGCGGACCGAGGGTGGTCGCCCCGTGGCTCGTGAGACAACCGTTGGGCTCGGTGCAGGGGCTGTTGCCCGCGCTGAAGTCGAGAGTGCAGTCGAAGCGACCTGTCACGACCACCGAGTCGTCGGACAGGACCGCGACGCCGTGCCCCCGTTGGCGGTAGGTCTTCGCGCAAACGCTGGTAGTCGTGCCCAACAAGCGAGACCAGAGCACCTCGCCGTCGTTGGAGACCTTGGCCAAAAACATGTCGACGTACGTGTCGCCCGCGCCCGCGTGGGCGACTGTCTCGGACGCGTAGAACGTGCTGCTCTCGGTGTAGCCCGTAACGTAGGTGTTGCCTTTGGCGTCGGGGACGAGCGAGGTAAGGTCCTCGAATTTGTCGCCGCCCATGCGCCGCGACCAAATGACCTTGGGCTTGACTTCGCAGGTCGTGGGGTTCGTGAAAGAAGAGCCCCCTTGTCCACCCTGCCCCGAACCACTGGAAGCCGCTTGTTCGCCACCGAAGCCCCCCGTCCCCTGGGCCGACGACGACCCGTCGCTCGTGCTGGCGTTGCTGCCAGCGACCTCGTCGCCTTCCGCGGTCGGGGCACCGAAGTCGAGGACCATGTCGCAGCCAGTGGCCACACAGAGACCTGTGCATGCCAGCGCGATGATAACGACCGTCGGTTGCCTCATAGACAAGCCTTCACAACTTAGAAATAGAACACCAATTGTCTCTTCTCGCAATCGATCGCTGAAAGAAGATGGCCTTTTTTGCGCCCCTGCGATCGAGCCCTCCCGGGACTAGAAATCGGCCAGCACGCCGCCCGATACGCCGCCCGAGAACGCCGAGCCCGACCAGATTTCGGCGGTTGGCACGTCGCAACGGCCGTCTTCGGCCTCGTCGCGGCAGCTCACCGGGCGCGGCCCGAGGAGAACGTCGCCGCGTAGCGTCAGGTGAACACCGTCTGCAATCGGCACCTCGACCCCCATGCGCGCGCCCGCGCCGCCGTAGAAGCTTGTTCGCTCTTCGCTGGGCCGCGTGAGCGTGAGCGTCCCGAGGGCCAGCGCGCCGCACGCGACGACGAAGCCGCGGTGCAAGCACGGGTAGATCGAGCCGAGCATCATGGACGCGCCGAGCGGAGCGGAGCCACCATCGGTCCCTTCGCGTAGGACGAGCATGCGCGCTTCGAGCGAGACCGAGAGCTCCGACCAACGCGCGCCGATCTCCGCCGAGCCCCCGAGGTGGGCGCGAGCCGCGGGGCTATAAAACGCGCCGCCCGCGAGGCCGACGCGGAGCTGAAAATCGCTATCGGGCGCCGCTGGAGGGGCCGCATCGACGCCGATCGGCGCCGCCGCGTCTGAGACAAACACGGCTGCGTCTGCGACCACGCTGGACGCGTCGAGGGGCTCGACGGGGCTGGCTGTCGCGCTGTCGGAGGGCGCGTCTTGCGGCGCCGTTGCGCTCGCGTCGAGGGAGGCGCTGGCGTCGCCTGCGTCCTCGAGCGACGGGAACGGCAGCCGCGGCGGCCGCACCAACAGAGCGATATCGAAGGCCATGATGCGGCCCAGTTCTTCACAGCTCGTCGACGTCTCCGTCTTCTGGCCGGGGCCATCGATGCGGCGTATTTCGCCCACGAAACGCGGACCATCGCGGGAGACGCGGACCTCGAGCTCGATGGCCGGATTGGGGCCGAAGGGATCGTAGCCAAGCTCCGCCGCGACCTCGCCGTTGACGAGGTCGCGGTTCGGGCAAGCGCCGAGATCGGGGGCCAAAACCCAGGTGATCTTGACACGCGGCTGATCGTCGTCGTCGGCCGCGAGGGAGATGGTCGCAACGGCGGCCACCACGCCGCCGGCCACGCAAGACAGCGCGCGCGCTCGGATGCTTCGCGGCCACCGGCCAGAGGCGCGCTGGGTCACGCGAGGGATTCCATGGCAGCGAGCAAACGTGAAACACCTTCGGACAGAGCGTGCGGCGCGACCCCCGTGTAGCAGAGCCGCGCGTGCCCCTCGAAGCCTTCCCCAAAGGCCTCACCGGGCGCCAGGAGCACGCCGTTCTCGATGGCCTTCTCCAACAGCACGCGCAACGGTCGCTTGTCCAAGAGAGGCGAGAAATCGAGGAAGAGGTAGGCCCCTCCTTCGGCGCGGCCGAAGCGCACCCCGGGGTGGCTCAGGGCGCGGATGGCCTCGTCGCGGGCCCTGCGATAGCTGGCACGCGCGCCATCGATCCAGGCGCTGTCACCGCGGATCGCCGCGAGCGCGGCCCGCTGCGCGAACACGGGCACGTTGTAGACGGTGTGCGTCGCGATGCGTCGCGCCGCCGTGATCACGGGCGCGGGCGCCGCGATCAGCCCCACACGGGCGCCCGCGAGGGCGTAGCTCTTCGAGAACGAATAGGCTGTAATCGTGCGTTCGAACATGCCGGGAAGGCTCGCTATCGAGACGTGCTCCGCGTCGAACGCGAAGTCGGCGTAGACCTCGTCGGCGAAGATCCAGAGGCCATGTTCGCGCGCGAAGGCCGCGATCGTATCGAGGTTTTCCCGCGACAAGACCTTGCCGTCGGGGTTGTTGGGCGTGATGAGGTAAAGGGCCGCCGTGCGCGCTGTGCGCTTCGCCTCCAGGGCCGCGCGTAGGTCGAAGCGCGGATCTTGGTACAGCGCGGCGCTCACCCGGACCTCCACCGGCTCGGCCCCGGCGGCGCGGATTACGCCCGGCGCGAGGGGCCAATACGGAGCAAATAAGAGGACTTCATCGCCCGCTTGCAGCACGCTCTTTGCACCACAAAACAAAGCGTGCGTCGCCCCACACCCGAGCAGCAAATGGGCCTTCGCGTCGAGGTTTACGAGGCCACGTGCGCGCAGCACCTCGGCCACGGCCTCCTTCAGCACGTCGCTGCCTGCGATGGCTCCGTAGCGGTAGAGATCGGGATCTTCGGGGTCCGCACCGAGCACGTCGCCCAAGCGCGCGCCCTCGGGGGGAGCCAAGTAGGTGTCGCCGATTTGCAGCGGGATGAGCGTCCCGCCTCGCGCGGTGTGAGCGTCGATCTTGTGTTGTAGCTCGGCAAAAACGCTCGCGCGGACCGACGTCGCGGCGCTGGAGAGCTGGGGCGCACGGGGCATGCGGGACGCATCATAGCCAAAGCCCAAAGACCGCGCGCTTCCCTTCCCTTGACAGACCCCCTCTTCGCCTCCCTTATGCGCGGGTTCGCCCCCAGCGGCGTGAGGCCCGACATGTATTGGTTCACCGAGCTTGCCCAGTCCCTCGATCTCTCCAAGCCCCACATCGTCAACGACTCCAAGACGCCCTCCGGGCGCGTTCACGTGGGCGCCCTGCGCGGGGTGCTCATCCACGACGCCGTTTTCCGCGTGTTGAAGGGCCGCGGGGCCGATATTCGCTACCTCTACGGCGTCGATGACTACGACCCGGTGGACGAGATCCCGAAGGGCCAGGACGAGCATTTCACGCAGCATCTGGGGAAGCCGCTGTGCAACACCCCTGCTCCGCCGGGCTCGACGGCGCCGGACATGGCCACCCACTTCATTTCGGAGCTCTTCGATGTCTTCACCGAGCTCGGCGTGGCCCCCGAAATCTACAGGATGCGGGACATTTACCGCAGCGGCGGCTTCAACGACGCCATCGATCGCATCCTTTCGCACGCGGCGGATGTGCGGCGCATCTACCAGGAAGTGAGCGGGTCGGTGCGGCCCGATAACTGGCATCCGTTCCAGGTCGTGTGCGAAAACTGCGGCCGCATCGGCACCACCGAGGTGACCGCGTACGAAGGCGGGCTCGTCCAGTACAAGTGCCGCAAAGACCTCGTGAAATGGGCCAAGGGCTGCGAGAACGAGGGCCGCGTGTCGCCCTTCGACGGCCGCGGCAAGCTGCCGTGGAAGCTCGAATGGACGGCCAAATGGCACACCTTCGGCGTGACCATCGAGGGCGCGGGCAAGGATCACACGACCAAGGGCGGCGCCCGCGATGTGTCGGGCAAGTGCTTCGAGGCCATCTTCGGCAACGCGCCGCCGCGCAACATCCCCTACGAGTTCTTCCTGGTCGGCGGCGCCAAAATGAGCTCGTCGAAGGGGGTCGGGGCGAGCGCGCGGCAGATGGCCGATCTGCTCGCGCCCGAGGTGCTGCGCTTCTTGATGCTGCGCACGCAGCCGAAGAGCCCCGTCGATTTTCGCGTCGACGAAGACTACATGGTCAAGCTCCACAACGAGCTCGACAGGCTCAAGGGGCGGGTGTTCTCGGATCCAAAAATCCGCGACGAAGAGCGGGAATTGTACGAGCTGTGCGAGGTCACGAAGGACGGTGACGTGTACGACGCGAGCTTCCAGCTGGTGGCTGCGCTGGTGCAGCTCCCCCACCTCGATGCGGCCGCCGAGCTGCGCAAGCGCGCCCCGCGCGCCCTCAGCGCGCGCGAAGAAGAGCGCCTGCTCCGCCGCATCAAGACCGCTCAAATTTGGCTCGAAAGCTACGCCGAAGAGGTCGACAAGATGCGCGTCCACGAGTCGTTGCCGAAGGGCGCGGCCGAGCTGACCCCCGCGCAGCGAGGCTTTTTGCGCCTGCTCGGGCCGGCCTTGGAGAGCGCGGAGTGGAACGACGACGCGCTGCAGGCCGTGCTGTTCGACGTGGCGCGCATCACGCCGATCGACAACGCAAGCGCGTTTCAAGCCATATACCGCGTGATTTTGGATCGCCTGCAGGGTCCCCGCGCAGGCAGCTTCCTCGCCTTCCTGGACCGTTCGTTTGTGATCAAACGATTCTCCGAGGTTGCCTACGACGAAGAGGCGTTCCTGCGCGGCACGGCCTCGACGCCCACGGAGATCAGCGCGTGGCTCGACAAGGAGCGCAAGAAAATCGAGGCGTTCGCCATGTCGACGACGCGCTCTTCGGGCGCCACCACGGTGCTCGAGCTCGACGTGACGATCGCGGGCAAGCTCGGACGTAAGCGCGTCCTGCTCGACGGCGAGGAACCGGACGCGCTGTGGCGAACGCTCTCGGAGCGCTACGGATCCACGACGTAGACGTCGAGGCTCCAGGGCCCACTTTCGGCCACAAACCCGTCGATTTGCACGTAGTAGGTGCCCGCCGCGAGGTCGAGATCGAGGAAGCTTCGCCCGGTGTAGTAGCCGATGGTGCAACCGCCCACGACCTCGTTGCCAGGGCACGAAGGGCCTTTGCGCACGTCGAGCAGCGTCGTGTAGGCCGAGCCTCCCATGTCGAAGACGACGCGCTTGTCCGCCGACAAGACGAGGCGCAGGAGCTGATCCTTCGCGCCGTTGGGGGCGCCGCCCGCCTGATCGCAGCCGGCCGTGAAGTCGGCGTTGGCGTTCGCGGTGTTGCCTTGAAAGCGGCCGCCGGTCTCGGGGATGTCGACGGCGTCGGCGCAGCCATCGGCGAAGGGCACGAACACGGGCGCCACGGTGGGCCGCATGAACGCGGTGAGCTGGATGGGCTTCGACAGAAAGCTCTCGCCGACGACGCGGTAGTCGCCGGGCGCGACGTTGTACTTCGCGGTGCGCAGCGGCGAGGGCGCGCCCGCGAAACAGGCGAGCAAATCGAGCGACGTGCAGCCCGGCAAGGCGAGCTCGACGGCGCCCGAATCGCCCTGCGCGATGCGCTCGACGAGCAGCAAATCGGAGGGTACGGCCACGTCGAGCGCGAAGGCGGCCTCGGGAGCCCCTGGAAAACAGCCGAGATTGTGATCGTCTTGGTAGCCGACCATGTCGACGTCCACGGTCGTGTTGGGCGCGAGAGGCGGTGCCGTCGCACAGTTGTCGTCCGCCGAAGGGGGCGTGGGGGGCAGCACCTCCACGGTGACGAGGGCGTCGGTGGGCGCCGAGGCCGCTACGCCGACGTAATACGTCCCGGCCGGCAACGACTGCCAAAACAGGTGGGGCGACACGGCCTGTTGGCAGGTGATTTCGTCGGCGAGCAGGGCGCAGCCCGGACCCCGGAGCGAGAGCCAGGGCAGCCCGTCGCCGTCGACGCTCGTCGCGTAAACCTCGATGTTTTGCGGTTGAGCGATGCTGAACGAGTACACGAGATCGCCCGTCGCGAAGGCGCAGTTGGTAGCGAGATCGGGCACCGCGTCGACGATCGACACCAACGTCGGAACGCCGGGCTGAATCGGCAGCGCCGTGCCGCAGGTCTCGTTGTCGGGCTTGGTCGAGGCGGGGAGAAACTGCACGTCGAGGGAGAGCGCGATGGGCGAGTCGGTGGCGACGTAGATCGGGAACGCGAGGTCCTGCGAAGGGTCGCCGACGCTGCGCGCGCGCGCCTTCGCGAGCTGCCCGCCCAGGGGTGAGAAATAGGACTTTCCGCAGGCGATTTCAGTGGACGGATCGCCGCACGAGCCGGCGATGGTGGCGGTCACGCCGGGCCACGGAGTACGGGCCGTGATCTCGATGTCGACGGGGGGACCGGCGGCCAAAAGCACGGCGGCGACGACGTCGCGCGCGGCGGCCTGGTTCGGCAAGCTGCAGGTCGACGCGTAGTTGAAGCCGGCCCCCGTGGTGTCCAGCGCGTAGGTGCCCGAAGCGCTTATTTCCAAGGGATCGAGGCAGGTGTCGTGGCTCGGGGAGATGCAGCTCCCGTCGTCGATCAGGCCGTCGCAGTTGTCGTCTTTGCCGTTGCCGCAAACCTCGGGCAGCAACGACGAGCGGGTGGGATCGTTGTCGTCGCAGTCCTTGCCTGGTGCGCAGTGGATGTCGGGATCGCCATCCATGTCCGCATCGCGGATCTCGTGGGTGCAGCTCTTCGTCGCTTCATCGCAGGCGTCGATGGTGCACGCGCTGCCATCGCTGCACTCGCTCGGCTCCCCGGCGACACAGCCCTCGTTGTTCTCGCAACGCTCGGCCCCGTTGCAAAATTGCTGGTCGTCACACAAGGAATCGTCGGGCAAGAACCGGCAGCGCTCGATGGTGAGGTCGCAGGCGTCGCTCGTGCAGTCGAGGCCGTCGTTGCAGTCGTTGTCGTCGAGGCAGGGGCCGCCGAGAGTGGGGTCGCTCGTGCCATTTCCGCCCGCGCCCGAGGCGCTCTCCCCCCCTGCGCCGCCTCCACCGCCCGCGCCCACGGGCGCGCCCGCGTCGAGCACGAACGGGCTCGGCGCCGCGTCGCTGCCGCAGCCGAAAAGGCCTACAGAAGCGAGCCACGTCGAAAAGAGCGCAGGGCCGATGGAGCGAAAACAGGCCACGGGAGAGGCTCAGGATTGCGCCGAGCATCGCAGGAAGGCGAGCAAAAAACGAAGCCGCGGGCGCGGGGCGGCGAGCGCAACAAGTTCGGCGTAGCGAGACGGTTGGGGCTCTGGCAATATCGTCGTCGGTCGTCGGGGGCTCGATCGATCCTGCGACGGCCCCCAAAAACACCGTGACCGAACGACTTACCCGCAACGAGCTCTCCTGGCTACTCGCTCAAGAAGCGCGGAGCGCCGCCAACAAATTGCGGCGGGGCGTGGGCATGGAGGCCACCGAGGCGCCGACGACGACGGTGACCATCGAAGAGCCCACGGGCGGCATCGAGGTCATGTTCGACAGGCTCGACGAGGCCGTAAGTAAGCTCGCGACGCTGCACGGTCCGGGGGGCGCTTCGCGCCGACGCGGGCGCATCGATCTCGCCTCGCTCGTGTGGGAAGTGGCCCCGGAAGCGCGCACGCAGCTCGAGGTGGGCGAAGGCACGAGCGTGAGCGGCGACGAGGGCGAGCTGCTTCGGATGCTGCAGATCTTGATTCGCCAAACCGGCGATCCATCGAGCGCGCAGGGCCGCCCCAACATCTCGGTCAAGCGCGACGGCCCGGACGTCA
Source organism: uncultured Polyangiaceae bacterium (assembly GCA_964383995.1). Taxonomy (GTDB): domain Bacteria; phylum Myxococcota_A; class Polyangia; order Polyangiales; family Polyangiaceae; genus CAYLJT01. Next base: position 9,284 of record CAYLJT010000032.1, on the reverse strand, counting down.
AGGTGAGCGTTCATCTCGGGCCCGACACGCCTGCGATGTTCGATGTCGAGCGCGGTTGGCTGTCCCGCATGGCCCTGCGCTACGGCGGTCGGCTGGAGCTCGACGGCGTGACGCAGACCCTCGCGCTCCCCGCCGACGTCGACGAGCGCGTCCAAGAAATTCAGGAGCTCAAACGTGAGCTTGCCGAGGCCCAGGCCCAGGGGCAGGCCTACGCACGGGAGCTCGCGGCCGCGTTCACGCGAACCGATGCCGCCGTGGGCGAGTCCAAGCGACCTCCGGCCCTTGATGGCGTGCCCACGCTCGTCACCAGCGCGCGCTGCGTGGCGACGGCAATTCGCGGCGTGCTCGCGGCCGTAGGACGGGACCTCGCGCCCCTTCGCGGCCGCAACGACGATGAGTCCGACATCGCCGCTTCGGTCGCGCGGCACCTCGCTGCGGGCTCGGAAATCGTCGGCGATTTGGGCCGCTTGGGCGCCTTCCCGCTGGCCGAGCTGCCCCGCCCCGTCGACCTCGTCGATCTTGTCCGAGACACGGTGCAAAAAGAGAGCATGCGCGCCGCGCGCAGGGGCGTGACGGTGCGCGTCGAAGCGCCGCGCGCGCACGAAGAGGTGATGCCCGTCGCGGCGCTCGGCGCGCTGTTCGCGAGCCTCTTGGCCCACGCCGTGTCGGTCTCCGCCGAGGGCAGCGAGGTCCTTGTCACGCTGAGCCGCGCGGCCCGCGGCGTGAGCGTCACGTTCGACGACGCGGGCGCGACGGGCGGGCAAAACGCCAAGGGCGCTTCGTGGAGCTCGGAGTGGGAAGCGTGCCTCGCCGCCCGCGGAGGGGGCCTGCCTTTCGTGGCAGCTCATACCATGGCAGCGCACCTCCGCTTGCCCCTGGAAGCGAGCGAAAATCCCCAGGGCGGCGGGCGGATCGAGCTTAAGATCCCGAGCACGCTCACCCCTTAAGGCTCCGAGGCTTCCCATGCATCTATCGATGTGGTTGGCGACGTGGTTGGCGAAGCGACTGGGGCTCGCCAGGCAAGCCGTCGCGATACCTGCGCTCGCTCTCCTCGCGGCTTGTTCTGCTGGGGTCGCGTCGCAAGACGGCGCGAGCAGCAGCGCATCGACCTCGGGAACCGGAGGCGCGGGGGGCATGGGCGCAGGCGGCGCGACGGCTTCGACGAGCGTCACATCGACGAGCTCGGGCCCGGTCGCGTGCAGCAACGCCGATGATTGCAACGCCTTCGACGGTCCTTGCCTGGAAGGCGAGTGCGTCAACGGGGCCTGCCAAGCCTCCGCTTCCAAAGAATTTCAGCCCTGCGACGACGGCCAATTCTGTACCGACAGCGATCTGTGCATCGGCGGCACGTGCGTCGGGGGCATCGCCCACGCGTGCCCCTCCATCGACAAATGCCACCTCGGCACCTGCGACGAGGCCAACGACGCCTGCCTGCAAGTCCCGGGAAACGAAGGTGCGCAGTGCGACGACCTGAACCCGTGCACGGGGCCAGGGAGCTGCAACAGCGGCATTTGCACGCTCGGCGTGCTAATCGACTGCAGCATCTACGACAGCTCGTGCACCGTCGGCGTGTGCGACCAAGCCACCGGCTGCAAGGCGCAGCCGACGAACGAAAACGGCTCCTGCGACGACGGCCAGGGCAGCCCCTGCTCGACCGGTCAATGCAAGGCGGGGAGCTGCACCTCGGTGCCCACGAACGAGGGCGGAGGTTGCGACGACGGGCTGTTCTGCAACATCAACGAGACGTGCCAAAACGGCGTGTGCGCTGGGGGGATCGCCAACGCCTGCGCGCCCCCCGGCGGTTGCTACATCGGGGCCTGCGACGAGGCCACCGACTCATGCGTTTCGGTGCCCGGCAACGACGGCGCGGCATGCGACGACTTCAACCTCTGCACGCAGGGCACGACGTGCCTCGCGGGAGCGTGCATCAACGGCTCGGCCGACAACGAGGGCGTGGCCTGCGACGACGGCACCGACTGCACGACGGGTGAGTTCTGCACCGCGGGCATCTGCGGCGGCGGCATCGGCCCCGAGGTGTACTTCTCCGAGGATTTCTCGGACAACGGCGCGGGCTGGACGCTCGGCACCGAGTGGCAAATCGGCCCCGCTCAGATGTCCTTTGGCGGCGTCTACGGCAACGACCCCGACACCGATCACTCGCCCTCCGCGGACAACGGCGTCGCAGGAGTGGTGATCGGCGGCAACGCCTCCACCAACATCCACGGCTTCTACTACATCGAGAGCCCGCCCTTCGACGCCTCGTGGGCCTCCGGGCCGATTATCCTAGGGTTTTATCGCTGGTTGAACAGCGACTACGACCCCTACATGCACAACAACATCCAGATCTGGGACGGCTCGCAGTGGGTCGAGATCTGGAAGAGCGGCCCGTTCCCAGGCATCAACGACACCGCGTGGACCTTCGTGTCGCACGACGTTTCGGCCTACAAAAACGCCGGCATGCGCGTGCGTTTTGGCTTCGATATCGGGAGCAGCGGTGTGTACACCATCGGCTCCTGGAACATCGACGACGTGTTGATCGCAGGCGCCGCGTGCCCGTAGACGAGGGCCCCGCGTCGAGCCCCAGCGAGCCCCAAGCGTCCCCGGCCGCGAGCCGCGTCGAGCGCTACGGACGGCTGATCGTGGCGGCCATCGTCGCCGTTGTCTTCGTGGTCATGGTGATGGTGACCGAGTCGATCTTGGGCGGCCGAAACAAGCCCCCCGAGGTCTACATGCCCGGCCAGCGCCCCAAAATCGAGCGCAGCCTGCGCATCCGCGAGTGGAGCCCCGGGGCGCAAATCGACGCCACACCGAGCCAAGACTGCGTCGAAGGCCTGGAGCGCAAGAGCTACCACGCCGAGCTCGACGCGCAGGGCTTCATGGTGCCATCCCATGTGCACAAAGACCCGGAGCTTACCGTCGCATTTTTCGGGGGCTCCACCACCGAGTGCTTGTTCATGGCCCCCGAGGAGCGCTTCGTGTTCCTCGTGGGTCGCGCCCTCGAAGCCCGCACGGGCAAGCGCGTGAACGCCCTCAACGGTGGTCGCTCGGGCAACCACACGATGCACTCGGTGGCCCAACTGATCGGCAAGGGGCTCGCCGAAAAGCCGCGTTTTGCCGTGTCCCACGAGGCCGTGAACGATCTCAATATTTTGCTTTATTACGGCAGCTATTGGAACCGGAACCCGTCCCGCGCGCTGGTGTTGGAGCGGCCCAAGCTGGAAGAGCAGGAGCCGACGGTGAGGCGTGCGTCGACCGATCTGCTGCGAGCCTTGGTGCCCAACATCTACGACGCCCTCACGAGCAGCGGAGGGGGTGCTCGCGACGAGTTCGCCGACGTGCGCGGCAAGAAACTTGTCTGGGACAAGGGGGCCATTCTGGAGGCCTTTGGCCAGGCCCAACGGCTCTTCGTGCGTACGAGCCGCACCTTCGGCGTCGAGCCCGTGCTGATGACGCAGGCGAGCCTGATGACCGAGTCTCCCCTGCCCGTCGTGCTGTGCGACAAGAAAGACCTCTTCGCGATGGGCATCGACTACGCGACCTACCGGGATCTGCACCGCAGCATCAACGAGACGACGCGCAGCATCGCCCGCGAAGAGGGCACCCTGCTGATCGACCTCGAAGCCCAAATTCCCCCCGAAACGCAGAACTTTTACGACACCGTGCACTACACCGCGGAGGGCTCGCGGAAGGTGTCGGCATTGATCACCGACGGACTGCTAAAGGCCCTCTCCGCGCCCCCAGGCGAAAGCCCAGCGAAAGGAACTGCACCATGATGGTCGTGTTCGATGTGTACCTCAGCCCCGGTGCCGATCCGGAGGACCTGCTGTCGCAGGAGACCGTGCGCGAGACCAAGGCCCAAGTGATGACCGTCGCCGAGGCCGCGAAGGTCGGTTTTTCGGGGCTGCCCGAGGCCGAAATGAAGACCGAGCGACGCCTGATTGCCGTGGCAAAACGCGACGCGCCATGGATCCAACGGGCGCTCGAAACGAGCCCGGCCGCGGCTGGTTTTCGGGTCCATGACGTCGACTAGGCCCCCCATGACGCGCGCTCTTCGCGTCGTTTCGACGCTCGTTTTGCTGCTGGCGGGGCTGCTCCTGCCTTCCGTGAGCGCTGCCGAGCCGCTCACGCTCGAAGAGCGCGCTCAGCTCGCGCAAGGCCGGGTGGTGGGCAGGCCCCTCGACGCGGAAATCGGCGACAACGAGTACCACGGCGGCATCGCCTACGCGCTCGTGGACGCGCCTCCAGACGCGGTTTGGGAGGTGTTGCTCGATGTGAACGCGTACCGACAGATCTTGCCGCTCACCCAGGAAGCCACGGAGATCGCGCGCACTGAACAGGAGCGGCTCGTCTACTTCCGGCACGGCAGCTCCATCGGCTCGGGGGCCTACACCTGCCGTCTTCAGCCCGGAAAAAATCGCACGATTCGCTTCTGGCTCGACCCCTCGGCCCCCCACGATTTCGTCGACGCTTTCGGTTTTTTTCGCGTGGAAGACGCGGGCGATGGTCGCTCCCTCGTGACCACCGCCGTCCTGCTCGACCTCGGCTTCGGCGTCACGCGCCTACTCTTCGAAGACCGCATCCAACGCCGCGTGCTCACGACGCCGGGGCTCATCAAGACCTACGCCGAAGCGCGGCGCCGCGAAGCACTAGCCCGAAGCCCGTCGCCGTCGTAGGGTCGCAGCGTCCATGCTCGGGCGCGTCTCCGTCATTGTGCTCAACACGTACCGCGAGTCGGTGCGCGCGCGCGTGCTCATCGGGCTCTTCGCGGTGGCGTTCGGCGTCGCGCTCTACTCGCTGATCGTCGGTAGCTTCTCGCTGAAGAGCGCGACGCGCGTCGTGGCCGACCTCGGCGCGGCGTCGATTTCGATCTTCAGCGTGGTGGTGGCGGTGGTCATCGGCGCAACGTCGCTGCACCGGGAGCTCGAGCAGAAGACCATCTTTCCCATCCTTGCCCGGCCCATCTCGCGCACCGAGTACCTGCTCGGAAAGTTCTTCGGGACCGCGCTCACCATCTTCGTCTTCATCGCGGCCGACACCGGCCTCGTGATGTTGTTGGCTGCGGCCCTCGGCGATCAAAGCCCCCTCAAGATCGTCGCCGCCGTCCTTTTGCCGACCCTAGCCTACGTGCTGATTTCCCTGCGTTCGCCGAAGTTTTGGACGTTCGGCGTGGTGCTGCTCGCGCTCGCGCTGTTCGGGCTCGGCTTCGCGTTGTCGGGCGTCGTCCCCGAAGATCGCCAGGTCATCCTCTCGTCGAGCACGCTCGCCCTGCTGGAGGTGAGCGTCATCATCGCCTGGGCCACGCTGTTTTCGTCGTTCTCGACGCCGTTTCTCTCGGCCGCCTTCACCGTGTCCATCTTCTTCATCGGCCGCTCGGCGGACGATCTCGCAAAGCTACCGACCAAGCAATTTGGCCCCAAAATCCACGATTTGGGCATATTCGTTTCGAAGATCGTGCCAAACCTCCAGATCTTCGTGCCCCCGCGCCCCCTGCTCGCGGGCGAGGTCGCCGACTCGAACTTGCTGTCCTACGTGGGCCTCGCGGCCCTCACGTCGCTCGGCTGGACAACGGGGCTTTTGGCCGCGGCGAGCATCATTTTCAAGAGGCGTGACTTCGTATGACCGAAGCGCGAAGGGCGCGCGCCCTCGTGCTCTTGGTGCGTGCCGGCCTGGCGGTAGCCGTCCTCGGCGGCTTGATCGGCGTGGTCACGGCGCGCGTCATTGTGTCGGGCGAAGAAGAAATCGCGGCCAGCACCGCGGCGCTCGTGGTGGGCGATGCGCACGAGGCGACGGTCCGCGCACGTCGCGCCGCGGGTTGGTACGCGCCCGGTGCTCCGCACGTGCGCGTGGCCTACGAGCGCCTCGTCGCCATCGCGCAGGCCGCCGAAGGCGTCGGGGATCGGGATGCCGCGCTGCTCGCGTGGCGGAGCGTGCGCACCGCGTCCATCGAGACCCGATGGCTCCTGACCCCGCACGCCGACGACGCGCGGCGCGCCGACGAGGCCATCGCGCGCCTCGAAGCCACAGCGGTCCGCACCCCTCCCACGGGCAGCCCCCAGCTCGTCAACTTGGAGCAGCGTCAGCTCGACGCCCTGCGCCGCGACGAGACGCCCCGCGTGGGCTGGGTCGTGGCCCTCGTCGCGGCGTTCGGCGCGTGGATCGCAGGGGGAACATGGGCCTTTCGTCGCAGCGTGACCGAGACAGGCCACGTGCTCGTAAGCCGCGCGATCCCCGGATTGGTGCTCACCGCGGCGGGCATCTCCCTTTGGATCTTGGCCGTGTGGCGCGCATGAAAAACGCAGAATTCCCTACGCAAATCGTATCGATCACGGCGGAGCCTCTGGACCTGCCGCTGACCGAGCCCTTCGCCATCGCAGGCGGCGCGCCTGACGTGGCGCACAACGTCTTGGTGCGCGTCACGCTCGCCTCCGGCGTCGTAGGCCTCGGCGAAGGCGCACCGTTCACGGTGGTAAGCGGCGAAACGCAGGCCTCCACCCTCGCGGCCCTCGCTGCCTTCGAGCCCCTCGTCGTAGGCCGCGACGTGCGCACCACGCGGACCCTCGCGGCGGAAATCGCGAGGAGCGCGCCTGACGCCCCAGCCGCGCGTTGTGCCCTTGAAATGGCGCTCTTCGACGCTCTCGCGCGGACCTACCGCGTGCCTTTGCACGTGCTCTTCGGGGGCGCGGGCACGAGCGTCGAGACCGACATGACCATCCCGGCGGGTGACGCCGAGCACGCGGCCAACAGCGCGAGGGCCATCGCCGCGCGGGGAATCAAGACCATCAAGGTGAAAGTGGGCGCCCTCTCGCCCCAGGAAGACGCCATCCGTGTGGCCGAGGCCGCCCACGCGGCCCCGGGCCTGCGCATCTATGCCGACGCCAACGGAGGCTACGACGCCCGCGCGGCCCAGCGGTTTCTCCAGCAAACCAAGGCCCTTGGCGTCGACTTGGCGCTCTTCGAGCAACCCCTTCCCCGAAGTGACAACGACGGTCTTTTGGCCCTCGCGCGCTCCGTCGATGTGCTCATCTGCGCGGACGAATCGGCGCGCACCGCGCCCGACGTGGCGGCCCTCATCCGCAGCGATGTGCGCCTCGCGATCAACATCAAGCCCATGAAATGCGGCGTCGTCGAGGCCCTGGCGCAACACGCGCTGGCGCGAGCCGCGGGGCTCCCGATGATGATAGGCGGCATGGTCGAAGGCCCGCTCGCGATGACGTTTTCCGCGTGTTTGGCCGCGGGGCGCGGAGGCTTTTCGTTCGTCGATCTCGACACGCCCATGTTCGTCGCATCCCACCCATTTCGAGGCGGCTTTGCGCAAAACGGAGGCCTTCTGACCTTGGATGCCGAGGCCTTCGGTCACGGGGTGGAGCTCGCGAACGAAGGTGCTCACCCCGACACGCAACGTTCGGGGTGAGCGCCAACGAACGGGGGTCAGCTCACAAGGTCGACTTCCTTGAGAACCGTCCAGCCCCTGGAGCCCGCCTCCAACAGGGGGGCGAGCTGCTTGAGGTAATCAGCGTGGTAGGGCACGTTGTCCATGTCGTTCCACGCGCTCTCGAGGTCCGTCAGGTTGTCGATGCGGACTTCAAGCTCGATTTCGTTCGCGGCGAGCCCGATGCTCCCGTGCGCGATCCGCACTGAGCCCGTTCGCCAACCAATGCGTTGGCCCACGTCGACCTCCCACTTTCGAAGCAGCGCGACGACCTCGTCGGTTCGTCCGAAGGCCGCGCGCACCTGCCAGCGTGCGATGAGCATGCTTGCATCTCCTTTCCTGCAAAATTTCAGGGGTTTGCACCCCCTCGTCGGGGGCCGCGACGGCAGCCTACGCTCATGTTGGCGCCCGGGGAACGGTCCTCGATAACGAACGTCGTCTACCCCTTGCACAATGGGCCCGCGTCAAGTAGCTTCCGCGGCCGACAACTCGGCGGATCCGCGAGCCGGATTCCCAGTTTGGGAATCGGCTCTTTTTTTTTCGGATTCGCCGCGTCCTCGGGGCTCGCAACCGCGACCTACGACGGCACGGCACGCCGAGCCCGAGGCGAGCCCCGTCCTTTGTTGCTATGGCGCCCACCAACCCCGAAAAAAGCAGAGTCGACCTCGATCGCGTGCGCGCGCTCGTGCAGCCGATCCTGGTTGCCCACGGGGTCTCGTTGGTGGACCTGCAATGGGTGCGCGACCGCTTGGGTTGGACGCTCAAGGTCACCATCGAGCGGGAAGGTGCGTGGGACCAAAGTGGGCCGTTTCTGGGGGCAGGCGTGACGCTGGACGACTGCGCCGAGGTCTCGCGCGACGTGTCCACCGTGCTCGATCACGACGAGGTGATAACCCACGCCTACCACCTCGAGGTGGGCTCACCCGGCCTCGATCGACCCTTGCGTGTAGAGGCAGATTTCCGGCGTTTTCGCGGCGTTTTGGCCAAGGTCAAGCTGACGCGCGCGGCCCCCGACGGTCAAAAGCTGCTGCGCGGCATCCTCGACGAAGCCCCCGAGGGGCGCGTCGCCGTCGTCGTCGACGGCAAGCGGGTCGAGGTCCCCTACGGGGACGTCGCGGAGGCGCACCTCGTTTACGAGGCTTTCGGCGGCAACGACAAAGGTCCGAGCGGCAAACGCGCCCCTGGCGCGAAAAGCAAACGCGCCCCCGGCGCGAAGGGAAAAAAGACGTGAGCGGGGCCTATTCGCCCCGAGCCCGTTAGGAGCAACGTATGGCAACCACCGCAGGTCCCGGCATGGAAACGAGCCTGGGCTACATCCTGGAACAGGTCGCGAAGGAAAAGGGCATCGAGAAGAAGGTGCTCATCGAGACCATCGAGGCCGCCATCCTGAAGGCCGCGCAGAGCGCCTTTGGCCCGACCCGCGAGTTAGAAGCGCGGTTCAACGAGGAAACGGGGCAGATCGATCTCTTCCAGTACATGACCGTGGTGGAGTCCACGTCGGATCCCGAGCGCGAGATCTCGCTGGCCGAGTGCCTGCGTCGCCGGCTCGACGCCGAGCTCGGCGAAGAGCTTGGTTTCCAGGTGTTTTGGCGCCCCGAAGACGTCGACAAGGCGCGCGATCAGGACAAAGAGTTCGGCGACGTCCTGAAGCTCAAAGCCGCGCGCACCACGTTTGGGCGCATCGCAGCCCAAACGGCCAAGCAGGTGCTGCTCCAGCGCGTCCGCGACGCCGAGCGCGACCTCATCTTCAACGAGTACAAAGACCGCAAAGGCGAGCTGATTCGCGGCATCGTCCGCCGCTTCGAGAAGGGCAACAACCTCATCGTCGACCTGGGCCGCACCGAGGGTGTGTTGC
>CAYLJT010000031.1:7419-21744 GCA_964383995.1 uncultured Polyangiaceae bacterium | reverse complement strand
CCTTGTTCGCCCAGTTGCACAAAGGGCAAGAAGATACGTTCCTGGTCGGCGGGCGCAATGCCGGGGCCGGAGTCTTCGACTTCAATCACCAGGTGCGGGGGCTGGTGTTGCGACATGCCCAACCGGATGGCCACGCCGCCTTGCTGCGTGAACTTGACCGCGTTGCCCACCAGGTTGATGAGCACCTGGCGCAGCCGTGGTTCGTCGCCCACGATGTAGCGCGGAAAGCTCGACGCGGAGGGCACCCAGCGGCCCCAGAAATGGAACTTGCGGCAGATGCGCACACCATCGACCTCGGGTTGCTGCGCAAGCAGATCGAGCAACGCGTTCGCAAACGCGGGCGTCACGAGCTCGTCGGCGTCGAGCACGAGCGCGTGGGGATAACGAAGCTCCCCTTCATCGAGGGCCGCGTTGCGCTGGCTGGCCATGTCGTCGAACGCGCGCGTCTTCACGCGGGCCCCCAAATCCGCGGCAATTTGCCTGGTTTTGTCGGTGCTCCCCGAGTCCATCACCAGCACGTCGTCGGAGAGCAACAGCGCTCCTCGCACGGCCAACGCGATGTTGGCCTCTTCGTTCATGGTCGTGATGACGACGGAGAGCATGGCGGGCGAGTATGCCGCATCAATGCGTGCGCAGGGCGCGGCGCGCGCGCTGCCACGGCGAAGGCAGGGGCCTCGCGGCCACGGTGATGGCCGCTTGCGCGAACCTCTCGGCCGCGAAAGGCACGTCGTGCTCCGGTGCAATACGCCGGGATCCCGCAACGAAACGCGCGCGAAGGGCGTCGTCGTCCATCAGAAGACGCATGGCCGCCGTCCAGGCCTCGATGTCTCCCACGGCGCAAACGAAGCCGTTTTCGTGGGGCCGCACGGCCGACTCGGGGCCCACGCAGCCGACGCGATCGGAGGCGATGACGGGCAGGCCCGCGAACAAGGCCTCGCTCGCCACGAGCCCGTAGGGGTCTTGCTCCGAGGGCAAGAGCAGCGCATCCGCGACCGCGTACATGGCGGGCATGCGGCTTTGGTTCACGAACCCCGTGAGCACCACGCGCTCCTTCGCAGGCCGCGCCGCCGCCTCGATGTTTGCCCGCTCGCTGCCCTCACCCACGAGGAGCAGCCGCGACCGTTGGCGATTTTCTTCGGGCAAACGCAGCCACGCGCGCACCGCGTCGACATGTCGTTTGCGCTCCACATATTTGCCGACCGACACGAACACGAAGTCGTCGGGCTCGAAACCGAGCTCGCTGCGGGTCGTCGCGCGCAACGAGGGCTCGCCTTGGAAGCGGGATCCATCGACGGGGATCGGGCAAAAGAACAGGTTTTCGTCGGGTAAACCGTAGTGCCGGTAGTAGGCCGCGTTGGCGCTGCCGATGGGCAGCGCCCCATCGAGCTCGGCAAAGAAGCCGCGAACCACCAGCTCTTTGGCTAGGCGCACCGCGAGACGTCGCGGGTAGAGCAGCTCGGAGTCCGAGACAAGAAGCACGCGAACCCCATGAAAACGAGCCCAAGCGAGGGCTCGCCAGTTCGTGAGGATGGCGTAGCCGCTGAGCACCAACACGTCGGGCCCAAAGCGCGACAGGGCCTCGCCCACCGCCGGGTTGTCTGTCTCCAAGAAACCCAGTTGCTTGGGCCTTGCGGCGATGGGCAGGGTCTCGTGGGCGTAGCCCCCCGTGAGGTCCACGTCCCAGCGGAAGCTCACCCCGAACCCCGGGTCGACGTACTCCTCGACGCCCCAATCGGTGCAGAAGAAGACCTTCAGGTCGACCTTGCCAACCCGCGAAATTTCGCGAAAAAGCGGCGCAAAGTACTGGATCGGGTGGGTCTGGACGACGGCGACGCGGACGGTCACACAGGCGCTCCTTGGGAGCGGCATACTACGCGGATGACCTCGGCGTATCGGGACTACGGTTGGGACGACCGCCTCGACGAAGGCACGGCGTGCATCTTCCCTGTGCTCGCCGGCATGCTCGAGCGCGACCGGGGCAAGCGCATCCTCGACCTCGGATGCGGCAACGGCGCCATCGCCTCGATGCTCATCGACCGCGGCTTCGATGTGTGGGGCGTCGACGCGTCTGCGTCCGGCGTGGCGAACGCAAACAAGCGCCATCCGGGGCGCTTCTTCGTTCAAGACCTGAGCGAGCCGAGCCTCCCCGAGGCCATCGCGAGCCAGACCTTCGATTTGGCGATCTCGACGGAGGTGATCGAGCACCTCTACGCGCCGCGCACCTACCTGCAGACGATTCACAAGGTGCTCGAAGCGCGGCGGGGCGACTTGATCCTTTCGACGCCGTACCACGGCTACGCAAAAAACCTCGTGCTGGCCGCGACCAACCGCATGGACGCGCATTTTTCGGCGCTGTGGGACGGGGGGCACATCAAGTTCTGGTCCCGCAGGACGCTCAGTCAGTTGCTCGAAGAGCAAGGTTTTACGGTCGTGGACTTCCGCGGCGTGGGCCGCGTTCGCTGGCTTTGGAAGAGCATGCTCGTGCGCGCGACGCTCGGCTCCCGCCGCGTCTGAGCAGCGATCGAAGCGCTAGTCGTAGTAGCCGTAGGCGCGGTTGAGGCGTCCCGCGACGCGTCGGAACGTGGCCAGATCCCGCGGCTTGAGCTCGGCTTGCCAGCGATCGTCGTGGCGGATGTGCTCTTCGTCGCGCCGAAAGCGCATGGGGTTGCCGCCGATGCCGTGGTCGTTGTCTTTGCGCAGACGGACCAGCTCTTCGGAGTACGAAAACCCTACGAAACGCGCGATTTGACGCATCGTGTCCGGCGGGTTTTCGCACAGGTCTTTGTAGCGGAGGCGCAGCACCCTCTCGGGCGGGATCGTCTTGAACGAGAAGTCGAGGCCCCTGCGACGGGAGACCCACTCGCGGCTCGCGGTCTCGGCATCGACGCCGAGCCTGCGCATGGCGGACGCTACCACCGCGCGGCCGTCGCGGCGCAGATCGATCGCAAAAAAGGGCTCTGGATCGGCCAAAAATAGCGCTTTCATGCGGCGCGCGTCTTTGCTCGAGTCGACCACGATCGGCCGGCCCGTCACGCGTCGCACCACGTCGAGCCAGAACAACGAACGGGCGATGGCGAGCCCGTGTGGGCGTGCCACGGTGGTCGAGACGGCGCGCCACAAAGCCCGCGATCCCGAAAGCAACGCAGCCTTTTCGAGGATGTCGGCGGCGGGCGAAATGGCGCTCCTCAGCATCATCGTCTCGACCTCCCCGAGCAGGCCCGCGGCCCGCGGGCGACCGAGCAGCGCCCGGCCTTCTTCTTCGACGCGCGACCAGAACTCGCACGAGGTCACGGGGCGCCCACACGTGCACGGCTCGGCGTTCGTGCGTGCGTAGAGCGCGAGGCGGTGCACCTCCCCGAGGGCCGTCATCTCGGAGCTGTTGCCGAGCAGCAGGTTGAGCAACGTCGAGCCCGACCGCGCGGCACCAGCGATGTAGACAAGCTTCGGGTTCACGACGTCAGGGGGCTTGGGGAGCGCGAGAGACTATTTTGAGGTCCACCGAAATGGGAGATTAGCGATCGATACAAATCGGCCATCTTGCGCGCGGCATCCGGCCAACCGAAGCGTTCGGCTACGCGGCGACCGGCGCGGCCCATCGAGCGAGCCTTCGCAGGATCGGAGACGATTTGCAGGAGCGCGTCGGCCACCTCGCTCGGCGTTGCATGTACCCAAAAACCAGCCCCTTCGTCTTCGGCGATCGCCCAAGGGCAGCCGCGGCTCACCACCACCGGGGTCTCGGCGGCCAGGGCCTCGAGCACCACTTGGCCGAAGTTCTCGCTCTGCGAGAGCAGCGCCAGCACCGTGGCGCGGGCCAGCCAGCGCGCCTTTTCTTCGCCCGCCACGGGCCCCACCCAGACCACGTCCGGTCGCGGCGACAGCTCGGCCACGAGCCGCTCGATGCGCGCCCATTCGCCGACGTCGTCGGGGCCTGCCAAGACCACACGGAGCGGCGTTCCGCGCGCGCTGGCCAAGGACGCCGCGCGCACCAACACGTCGAGGCCCTTGATCGGGTGCAAACGCCCTAAGAAAAGCACGGTGGCCGGATCTCGGGGCACGTCGATGATGGGCGCGTGCAACACGGTCCCGTTGGGCACGATGACCACGTTGGCGCCGGGCAAGGCCTCGCGAATCTCTTCGGCCTCGAGCTCGCTCGTGGCGTGGATGGCCGCCGCCCGCGCCCCGTTGCCGCGCTCGATAGCGTACCAATAGGGCGCCTTTTTCCAGGCCTTTTGCGCGAGGGCGGGGCGCCTCAGGATGCCCCTCGGCGAGATGACGTAGGGCACGTTGGAGGCCCGCGCGATGAGCGCCGTGGTGGTGGAGGGGAGCGAGAAGATCGCGGTGATGTGGATGATGTCGTAGTCGTGGCGCACGCGGAGCACGTGCCGAAAGAGCCCCCACGAGGGTTTTGTCTCGGACCGCAGCGCGCGGTGGAAGTAGCGCACCGGGACCCCTTCGTACGTGGTGGGGACGTCGATCGGCACAGCGAGGCTCTCGGGGCCGTCGGCGTCGGTGGTGACCACGTCGACGTGGACCCCCTGGTCGGGCAACGCGAGGCACATGCGGTAGACGCTCTCCGTGGGCCCGCCGTAGCGGGTGGCCGGATAAAACGCGGGAATGACGTGGAGCACCCGGAGAGGCCGCATGGGCTCAGCCGCGCTTTCGCAGCACGACGAAGAGGTTGGAGCGCAGGCCAGACAGCGCCTCCGTGGCGTTCACGGCTCGCTCGTAGGCCGCGAAGGTCAAAAACAAAATCGGTGAAAATCGGCCGTAAGAAGGCTCTTTCTCGACGAAGCGCAGGTCCTCCACGAAAAACCCCGTCTGCTCCGCGAAGCGCTCCACGGCCGCCTTGGTGTTCATCCGGTAGTGCGTCGGATAGGGGTCGTGCGCGTCGCGCCCGAGGCCGCGCAGGCGGTTGGCGATGGCCAAATGCACCCAATGCGGCGTGAGCCCCGAAAAGGCGGCCACGTAGTGGTAACGGTTCGGCGTACGAAACGCGTAGGCGCCGCCGGGCTTCAAAACCCGGCCGATCTCGGTCAGGTGCGCGCTCGGATCGTCCACGTGCTCGACCACGTAGTTCGAGACCGCGAGGTCGAAGAAGCCATCTTCGTAGGGGTAGCGCGCGCCGGTCAGCACCTCGGCGCTTTTGAGCGCGTCGTTTTGCTTTACGTCCGGGTCGATGTCGATGCCGTGAAGCTCACCGAGCGTGGCGAGAAAGCGGCTCGTCGCGTTCGAGGGGCCCGAGCCCACCTCCAAGATGCGCGCGCCGCGTGGCAAAAGACCCTGGCAGAGGCGATGAAACTCGGTGGTTCCATCGACAAAACCGCGCGCCGGGTCGTAGAACGCGCGCATCATTTGCTCGTGCCAAGACATGGTGTCCTCGGGCTCAGAGGGTGATTCCGTGGCTACGGAGGTAGTGCGACAACGCCACAAGCGAAAGCACTCGCGCGTGGGAGACGCGTTTTTCGTCGCGCAAGAAGCCCTTCCAGAGGGCCGCGAGCGCGCTCGGACAGAGGATGTCGTGGAGCACCGTGGGGCCCAAAAGGCTGTCTTCCACGAAGGGCCGCAGGGGCCCGCGCATCCAGGCGCCGAGCGGCAGGACGAAGCCCATTTTGGGGCGATTTTGCGCGGAGCTTGGCAGTTTTGGACCGGACGCCACGAGCAGCGGCTTGTTGCCTTCGGGGGCGAGCTTCAAGGGCCCCGGCACGCGCAGCGCCTGCTCGACGAGCACGTGATCCACGAGCGGCACGCGCACCTCCAAGGCGTGCGCCATGCTCATCCCGTCGGTGTCGCGCAGCAGGGTGTCGCGTAGGTAATTCATGGTCTCGAGCACGCCGTACGTGGCAATCGGATCGTCGCCGCCGCGCGCTTCGAGGCCCGAAGGCGCCTTGGGCGGGGGCGGCGGCCGATCGAGGCCCGGGCGCAATAGCCACTTGGCTTCGGCGGGGGCAAACATGCCGCGGGCCGCGCGGTACGTGCCTGAGAGCGTGCCATTCGCCGCGAGGAGCGCGCCAAAACGCCGCGCACGACCGGGGATGCGCAGGTCGGTCAACCCCCTCGCCAAGCCGTTCAACAGGGGCGTAGGCGCAAAGGAGAGGCCCTTTGCCAGCTTCGCGTAGGCGTGAAACAGGCGAAAACCGGCGTACCCCGCGAACAGCTCGTCGCCCCCGAGGCCCGACAGCGCGACGCTCAGGCCCGCTTCGCGGGCGGCCTGCGACACGAAATAGGTGTTGAGGCCGTCGCCCGAGGGCTGATCTTGCGCGCTGAGCGCCAAAGGCACCTCTTGTCCGGCGCGGTCCGGCGACAAGGCCACCTCTTCGTGGCGACAGCCAAACTGGGCCGCGACGACGCGCGCGTGCTCGGCCTCGTCGAGGGCGCGATCGCCAAAGGACACGTTGAACGTGCGCAGCGGGCTGTGGGCCGCGAGCGCGGCGAGGCCGGCGACGATCGAGCTATCGATGCCGCCCGAGAGGAACACGCCCACCGGGACGTCCGAGACAAGTCGCAGCGCGACGGACTCTTGAAGGGTTGGGCGGAGGAGCTCTTTGGCCTCTTCGAATTTGCGTGCGAGGGGCGCCTCGCCAAAGGGTGGTTGCCAATAGGTCGAGACGCGCGCGCCCCGCTTTGCGTCCCAGAACAACTGGCACCCTGCGGGCAGAAGGCGTGCTCCGCGCACGATCGTCGACGGCTCGGGCACCGAGCCCGCGGCCAAGTAGCCCGACAGGGCGTCGAGATCGACGCGCTTTTGCGCGAGGCCCGTCGCGAAGAGCGCGCGCAGCTCGGAAGAGAACGCAATGCCGTGCTCGGTCGTCACGTAGTAGAGCGGCTTGACCCCCAGGCGGTCTCGCACGAGCCACAGGCGCTCTCTTTGGGCGTCCCACAGGCCAAACGCGAACATCCCCCGCAGCCGCGGGAGGGCCCCTTCCCCGAAGCGACCGAGGGCGCGCAGCAAAACCTCGGTGTCCCCCGTCGACACGAACGTCTCGCCCAGCGCTTCGAGCTCCGCACGCACGTCGCGGAAGTTGTAGATCTCGCCGTTGTACGTCAGTGTGAGGCCCTGTTCGGCCCGCGTCATGGGCTGTTGGCCGAGGGGCGAGAGGTCCAGAATGGACAGCCGCGTATGCGCGAAGCCCACTTCGTAGCGGGGGCCTTCGAGCAGCCATTTCCCCGAGCCATCGGGGCCCCGGTGGGCGAGGGCGCGGAGGGCCAGGTCCAAACGTCGCTCGGCCTCGCCCGTGGGCCGTGTAGACAAGTAGCCAAAGATGCCGCACATGGGATGTCAGAGCGCCCGCGACAAGCCCGGTCGCAAGATCCGGCGTTGGGCCCGGGCCAAGCCGAAGGAGCGCGTAAGCCAGAAGAACAAGGTGAAGAAGCCCGCGAAATAGACGAGCGAGAGCACGGTCGTGCCGAACTCAGGCATGTTGTTCATGGAGAAGATGATCGTGACGTTGCACAAGAAGGCCAGGGGCTCGCGCTCGGGCGCCGAGCCCGAAAAGCGCCAAAGGGCGCCAAAACCGAGCCCGAGGAGCGACATACCTAGACAGACACCCACATAGCCGAAGTTCCAATAAAGCTCGCCGGCGGCGATCTGCCCAAGGGAGGTGTGCTCGTCGCGCTCCTGGCGCAAATAGCGGTTGAACCACGCGCCGCGTGTCACCTGCGGCTTGCCAGGCCAGAGGGCCCGGGGGACGAAGGCGTAGGCCAGGTAGTCGAGGGTCTCTCCCTCCATGAAGCCGCGGTGGCGCACCTCTTGGGCGATGAAGCCCACACTGGCAGCTTCGAGCTGCCGTGACATCAGGCCCTCGATGTTCTCCGAGACGCTCTGTGACTTGTAATCTCCCTCGGTCAGGGTTTCCCAAATGCGGGTGGTGACTGACTCGTTGGAGTCGGCCGTGCTCGTGCGCATCGTCGAGATGACGGGGGCCAAAATGCCCAGATAAAAGGCGATCATCGCGGGGCCGAAGAGGAGCAGCCAACGCCGCAGGCGGCGATCCACGATGAGCAGCCACGCAAAGGGCAAGAACGTGTACATGAGGAGCGCCTTCGAGCCGCTGCGCAGCGTGACCACGAACTCGATCACGAAGCCCAGGCCGAGGAGCGCCCAAAACGGCAGATCGCGCCGCTGGCGCGGCACGAGGAGCGCAAAGGCCGAGAGCGCCACGAGGGACGAGCGGTTGACGATCCCCGAGGCGCCGCCCAACATGGTCCCCAAAGACGTCGTGCGGGTCGCCAAGCCCAGCACGAAGAGTGTCAGTAGGCCGAGCCCCGAAATCATGAACCGACCCAAAGGGGCCTTGGGTGGAAAGGGGTTTTCGGCCTCCTGGGGCATGGGCCGCACGAACTGGATCCCCGCGTGGAGGAACAGCCCACCGACGAGGCAGATAAGAAAGCCGTCGCGCAGATCGCGGGCCTCCAAGAAGGCCGTGGAGAACGAGAAAAGCCGCGTCTTCGCCAGGCTCTTCGCGACGAAGGAGGCGGCCGCCCCCGAGGCCATGGAGTACCAAAAGAAGTAGAACGAGAGCGGCGTGATGCCGAGCCGCGCCCGCCGCGCCTCGATGACCATCAACGTGACATGGACGACCGCCGACAGATAGCCACCCAAGCGCAGGGTGGCGAGGGGATCGTCCGCAAGCTCGTCGATGGCGAAGACGCCACCTATCATGAAGGCGTGAATCACGATGGGCAGTGAGCGGCTCCCGAGGAGGCTGACCGCCAATCGCGAGAGGAAGCCGGGCTCACGGCGGACACCCGCGCGCGCGGCCATCAAGGCACCACCCGCGACAGCGCGCGACCAAGGGGGCCCGCCGCCGCGCGAAGACCGGCCTTGGCGCCGCCGAGCCGGGGGATCTTGCCTTTGCGCAGGGTCGAGAGCAGCGCCCGCACGAACAACATGTCCGCGCGGTAGTCGAGCCGCAACGTGCGGCGCGCGCGCTCCAGGCCAAAGAAGGCCCGCGCCACATATTGCCGATGGATAGCGAAGGTCAGCGCGTAGATCGGGAAGGGATCCACGTTCGCGAAGTGGTCTGTTTCGCGCTCACGGACGCGCACGAGGGGCTGATTCGAATAGGCCACATCGCCCACCTCCGCGAGGCGCATCCACATCTCGACGTCGGCGATGAAGCCAAAGGCCGGGTCGTAGAGGCCGTAGCGTTCGTGGGCGCTGCGGCGCACGACGGTCAGCGCGCACACCGGGCTGGCGAAGCCGGAGAGCATGCGTTCGAGCCAGTTTCGACCGGGCGTGAGCTCACCCCAGGGGGTCACGTCGATAAAGCCCGTCGGGCTCCCGTCGTAGTCCACACCCTCCAGGCCGGCGTGGGCGTACAGGGCTGTTGGGTATTTCTGGAGCAGGCCCACGAGCACCTCCAGGAAACGGGGCGCAAACAGGTCGTGATCGTGGCAGACGGCCACAAACTGCCCCCGGCTCTCGCGGATGCCATCGTTCAGGTTGCCTGGCATCCGCAGGTTCGTCGCGTTCTTGTGGTAACGCACGCGCGCGTCACCGGCCGCGGCCAAAGCCACCGCCTCCTCGGTCCCGTCGTCGCCCGGCCCGTCGTCTCGGACAAGCAGCTCGAAGTCGGACAAGGTCTGTTCAAGGATCGAGCGCACCGTCTGCCCGATGAGCGCAGCCCGTTTGTACGTGGGCATCACCACGCTGACGAGCGGGCGCCGTTCACCGGCGCTCACGGGCGCGAGGGGAGGCGGAGGCAACATGTCAGTCGCGCCGGCCGTCTTTGATGTAGGCAAGCGTGTCGCGGATCACCGTGTCGATGTCGTACAAGGGAGTCCAACCCAGCTCTTTATGAGCCTTGTCGGCGTCGGGGTACTTGTCATTGGCCTCCTCGAACAGGGGCCCGAACAGCTTCTTCGGGTCCACGAGCTCGACGCGGCTTTGGCTGCCCGAGATGGCCACGACGCGGTGCGCGAGGTCCAAAATGCTCGTCTTGTTGGCGGGGTTTCCGATGTTGTAGGGCTCGCCGTTGCGGCCGAGGCGCGCGCTCTTCACGATGCCCTCCACCATGTCGGTGACATGGGTGAACGCGCGGATCATGCTGCCGTCGCCGTACACCGTCAGCGGCTCTCCGGCCAAAGCCTGCTTGATGAAGCGCGGGAGAACGAAGCCACCCTTGCCCGATTGCCGCGGTCCAGCGATGTTGAAGGGCCGCACGATGACCACGTCGAGATCGCCCACGCGGCTCGCGTTGATCATCGCGACTTCGCAGGACAGCTTGCCTACGGCGTACTCGAGCCGAATGCTCACCTTCGACGTGATGATCTTGGAGTCGCCCTCGGAGCAGTAGCCGTCGCGGCCGCCGCCATAAATCTCGCTGGTGGAGATGTCGCACAGCCGCGCTTTGTGGCTGCGGGCGAGGTCCATCATCAAATAAGAGTCTTCGACGATGCTCTTCGCGATGGTGCCGCCGTGGGAAAGTACGCCGACCGGACCGACCACCGACGCCAGGTGATAAATCTCGTTGAAGCGCTGATCGCCCCTGCCTTCGCGGCAATATTGCTCGACGCTGCAGATATCGTGGGTGAGACGCGCGGGGCGCCCCAGGCGGTTGAGAAAAGCGTCCACGTCGATGGAGCTCGTCGAGAGGTTGTCGACGACGTGTACGAGGCTGCCCTCATCGGCCAAAAGGCGTTCGACGAGGTGGCTCCCGAGGAAGCCAAAGCCGCCCGTCACGAGGATGTTTCGCTGTTCCATGATAGATCCGATTCACTCTCTCAGCGCAGGCGCCGCACTGGCGCCGCGTGTGCTGTTTCTACCAATTGACGGCCCGAATCAACGCGAGACCGCCGTCGCTTCGAAAAGAAGGTCATCCGCTGGCCTTGGGGGGCAAGGCGCGAGGCCTGAGCCGCCTTTCGACAGCGGCGAAAGCCTGGGTCAAAAGCGCCTTTTCGGCCTCCGAAAGGATGGCTCGGACGCCGAAGAGCGCCGTCCCGAGGCCGACCAACAGGCACGCTGCCACGTTGAGGTAGGGACCCGGGACGAAGACGTAGGCCGCCGTGCCGACCGCCGCCGGCAACAGCAACCCGACGAAGAACATCGCGCTCACCTCGCGGACGTAGGCCCACAAGCTGTCGCCCAGCACGCGGGTCGTGGCCCGCGGCACAAGCCACGTGGCGACCAGCAGATCGCCAATCAAGCCGCCCAGCGCAGCGCCGCGGATGCCCAGACTGGGCACCAGCAAAAACGCCAGGCCCACCCCGAAGACCGCGTTGAACATCAGGAGCGGCACGAGGCCCGCTTGACGGTTGGTGGCCGAGAGCACCGTGGCGCCCCCGCGATAGAAGCCCCACAAAATCGTTTGAGCCGCAAGTATCCCGAGGACGACGGCGTCGAGGGAGAGCTGCTTCATCGTCCACAGCTCGTAGATGGGCCGCGCCACGGGCAAGAACCCGAGCAACAGCACCCCCACGAGCAGGCCATTCAACTTCGACAAGCTGCGATGAACGCGAGACAGGCCTTGTTTCTCGCCCCGCGCGTCGAGGGCCGTAATCTCGGGCCAGGCCGCCGAGGTCACGAGGCCCGAAAACGTGCGCGCGGTGTTGATGATCGTGCGGTGCGTCGCGAACAGGGCCACTTCGGCGCCGCCCAATTGGCCCTGGAGCACCACGATCAAGCCCTGAACGGCCACGTAGTCCGAGAGGCCGAGGAGCAAGAACAGGAGCCCCGGGCCCAGCATACGAGCCCCCGCTTCGAAGGTGCCGCCGAGGGGGCGGAGGCGAAACCAGTCGTAGACCTTGCCGAGGTCCCAAAGCACCCAGAGGAAGATGATGACGGAGAGCGCGAAGCGCGAAAAGGCCACCCACACGAACGACGAGCCGAGGGCGATGACGCCAATCGGCACCACGAACTGGCCGAGGCGATAGATCGCCTGGATGAGCGCGGCCCGCGGC
This sequence comes from uncultured Polyangiaceae bacterium, assembly GCA_964383995.1. GTDB lineage: Bacteria > Myxococcota_A > Polyangia > Polyangiales > Polyangiaceae > CAYLJT01. Next base: position 9,846 of record CAYLJT010000031.1, on the reverse strand, counting down.
AACTTGCCCGCGGCGCGGTAGGTCCCCGCGACGACGCCCATCGGCACCCAAAAGAGGATCTCGGCGGCGAGGAAGAACACGGTGCCAAACAGGGCGGTGCCGGAGATCGTTTGAAAGCCCAGCCAACTGCCCACCGGAAGCAGGCCAAAGGCCAGGGCACCGAGCGTCAGAATGCCAATCGCGAAGGGCACCTGAACGCGAAGGGCGCTGTGCAAGTCGCGCAGCAAAGCGTCGTTGTCGCCACGCGCGTGGTGCGCACACATGCGATTGACCACGTAGGTCTGCACGCCAAGGTCGGTGAGCGTGAGCGACGTTACGAGCGAGGTGAGCGAGACCCACTCGCCGTAGGAGGCGGCCCCCCACACCGACAGCGCCACGGGCACGATGAGAAATTGCCCAAAAATGCTGATGAACGCGCTCAGCGCGAGGGCCAACGTGCCCGTCGCGACCCGCCCCAAGGCGCCCACCGATGCCGCGTCCGGAGCGGCCGTTTCGGGGTCTTTGGTGTCGGAGGACATCGGGGCGGAGGACTTCTGCGGTGAGCACGGAACGCCCCTTGGTAGCGTGGGGGTCCCGATTCGTTCGAAGGGGGCGGGGACCTTAGCAAGGAGCGAAGGTTGAGCGCGAGGGCGGGCTCGGGTATCCGATGCGCACCCCATGCGTGTGCTCGTGATCGTGCCCGATTGTTTTGGAGGGCGAGGCGGAATTGCCCGCTATTTCCAGGACATCGTGAGCGCTTGGGCGCGCAGCCACCCCGACGACAGCTTCGTCGTCTATCCGCGCTCCATCGCCGACGCCCCGGGACCTCTCCCTCGGAACGTGCGGCAGTCGGCGGCGGGCGTGGGCAGCAAAGCGCGCTTCGCCCTCGCGCTGGCCCGCGCGTTCGTCAGCGAGCCGTGGCCCGACGTGGTGGTCGTGGGCCACATCAACCTGCTGCCCTTCGCCGCGCCCTTTCGCGCGACGTCGCGGCTCGTGTTGACGCTGCACGGCGAAGAGGTGTGGACCCCGCCGGGCCGTTTCGTTGCAGAACAAACGATCGCCCTGCTCAGCTCGTGCATCGCGGTCAGTCACGTCACGGTCGCGCGCTTTGCGGCGTGGAGCGGCGTACGGCCGTCGTCGGTCCACGTGCTCTCGTGCGGCGTCGATCTCGCCGCCTACGGCCCCGGGCCCAAACCGCCCTACCTCGTCGAGCGCTACGGGCTCCACGGCCGACGCGTGCTGCTCACGCTCGGGCGCCTCGCGCGCAACGAAAAGAAGGGCTTCGATGTGATGCTCGAAGCGCTGCCCAGGTTGCGCGCCGAAGTGCCCGACGTGCGTTGGGTGGTGTGCGGCGACGGCGACGACCGCGCGCGCCTCGAAGCGAAGGCGCGGGAGCTCGCTGTCTCGGACATCGCGCTGTTCACGGGCTACGTGCCCGACGGCGAAAAAGCCGATCATTTTCGGCTCGCGGACGCCTTTGCGTTGCCCAGCCAGGGCGAGGGCTTCGGCATCGTGCTGCTCGAAGCGCTGGCCTCGGGCCTCCCCGTGCTCGGCAGCACGCGCGACGCGACCCGCGAGGTGCTACGCGACGGCGAGCTTGGCGTGGTCGTCGATCCGTTGGACCGCGACGATGTGCATAGGGGGTTGTTGGAACTCTTGAAGAGGCCCCGCGGGCAGGTGCCGAAGGCCTTGGAGGAGCACGGCTACGAGGCCTTGGAGGCGCGCGCGAGCGCCGTGCTCGACTCGATCGCAGGGCGGTAAATCAGAGGTCGGAGCAGGGCACTTGGCGCAGCGCGCGGCGGACCGACGAGCTCTTGCTGTCGACGCTCATGGGCGTGTCCTCGAACCAGTGATCGATCGACGCCGGCATCTCCCAGAACGTCTTGGTCGCGTCGAGGGGGATATCGCTGCCGGTGCCGCCGCCCGAGCCGTAGGTGTCGACCTGCACGAAGAAGCACACGGTCTTCGCGCGACCGGGCGCGAACAAATAGCCGTCGGAGCCCGACTTGATTTCGACATCGACGGTCTCGATGACCTTGCCCGCGGCGTCCTTCGCTTCGATCTTGTGCTTGCCCGACGCGAGCATCTTGCTCTCCGTCGCCGACTTGCTCTCGGTGAGCGAGCCCTTGAGGCCGGTGACCATGGGCTCGCCGTCGATGGTGACGGTGAGGCCGTCTTTGCCCGTCGCGTTGACGACGTAGAACGTGGGGTGCGAGTACGAGTAGATGCCGAAAATCGCGCCGCCGATGACGACCACCAGGGCCACGATGGCGCCGCCGATCATCTTCATCTTGTTCATGCCCATCGAGCCCGACGTGACCACGGGCGGTGGCATCTGGGGCGGCATACCCTGGTTCATTCCGGGCTGACCAAAGCCCGGTTGACCCATCCCAGGTTGACCCATCCCAGGTTGACCCATCCCAGGTTGACCCATCCCAGGTTGACCCA
>CAYLJT010000031.1:0-7319 GCA_964383995.1 uncultured Polyangiaceae bacterium | reverse complement strand
TGCCGGGTTGACCCATCCCAGGTTGACCCATGCCGGGCTGTTGACCGTAGGGGCTCTGGGGAGCGCCGCCGCCGGGTGGATAGCCATAGGGCGGATAACCGCCGCCCGGAGGATTGTTCGCCATGACGTGATCTCCCTCGTGATTCTTCGAAGCCCGCGCGACGCACGATGCGCGTTCGGTCCGAGGCCATGCTAGCGAGGGACGCGGCCTTCTTGAACGGAATTGATCGCGCCTCGCGTCAGAAGAATCCGGTCGGGCCGGGCGACCACGGCACCACCAACGGAGCGCTCAAATCCCCGGGTTTCAAGCGCACGAACGCGCCCTCGCGGTAGACGAGCAACACGATCGAAGGGTCGTCGAGATTTCGACGCAGCTCGACATCAACGGCCTTGGGCGCGCCCTCTTCGACCTTGGCAACACGCACGAGCCCCTCGCCCATCGCGATCGTCTGCCCCTCGTGAAATCCCTCGCTCGGCGCACGAAACACGGTCTCAAAGGCGGTCTGCGTCAGGGTCCCGTCGCGCAGCTCGACACGCAGCGAGCTCGGGCCCAGCCGCGTGATGACATGCTGCCCCTTCGCGAGCGACACGACGAAGTAGTGCGCGGCGTCGTGGGGCGCCAAAATCGCCCGCGCCATGGGCGCATAGAGGGCCGCCATCGGGTCCGACGCGCTGAGCACGAAGACCTCGGGCGGGGTCGGCGCGCTCAGGTCCATATCGAGGCCAAGACGCTTCGTTTCCGCGGCAACGTGCCGCAAGAACAGGGCGCCCGAGAGCCAGCCGAGGGGCGCGAGCACGAAGTGCACGACCACCAAGAGACCCACCGCCCCGCGCCGCAACGCGAGGCCTATGCCCGTCGATGCGAGCTTCAAAAAGCCATGCCGAAGCAGCACCGCGAGCAGCGCCGCGCCGCCCACGCTCGGCGCGATCAACAAGCGATTGCCAGGGAAACCACCGAGCGCGGTCAACAACGCGAGCAGCGCGCCCGGCACGAGCCAGCGCAGCGCGCCCTTCTCTTCGGGCGTCACGTGATCGCGAATCGCCCGGTAAATCAAGGCGATCATCGCCATCGCCAGGGCCCCTTGCGCGAGCAGCGGCGTCAACGGAAAGGCCGCCGCGAGCTCCGAGGGAGCGGCCAAGAAGTAGGCCCCGATCAGCAACGGCAGGCGGGTCAGCGCGGCCTCTCCGAAGGCCATGGGATCCCCCAAGGGGTCGACATAAGCGCCGTTGTGCGCCGCTCCGCAGCCGAGCAGCTTGTAGACAACGAGGTAGGCAACGAACACCAGGCCGACCGGCAAGAGGTGCCGCATCCGCGAAGACCAAGGGGTCTTTGCAGCGAGCGGGCCCCAAAGCTCGAAAGCCGCGACGTACGCGAGGACGCCTATCGCCGTTTCTGCCCCCGCGAGGCCCACCGCGAACAAGAGCGGCGCCAGCCAAACCCCGTGTCGAAAGCGATCGAGGCGATGAGCCGTATACGCGGCCAGCCCAAACAGCGCCGGGGCCGCCGCGATCAGCGCCTGTCGGCCCGCGATCCACGCGGCCGGTTGCGAGTGCACGTCGTCGACTGCGAACAACAGGAGCGCGAGCCCCGCGATCGAAGGCGGCAAGACCCTGCGAAACACGGCGGCAGCGCCCCCCACGAGGGCGACCCCCCAGAGCAGCGCATGAACGTGGTAGCCCAAGGGGTTATCGCCAAACAGCTTGTAATCGAGGACGAAGGCCGCGCTCGACAAGGGGCGAAGAAAGCGCACCTGCAGGTCGGGCGAGGTCCACCAAGGCAACATCCCCTCTTGGATTTGCCGGGCCGTTCGCGCCGGATCGTGGGGCACGAAGTTGTACAGATCGAAGACCCCCGGGCCCTCGGGCCATTGACCGCGCAGGAAGCCCAAATGGGACCAGTCGTCGCTATAAAAGCCGATGAAGAGCCCGGGTATCCCCAGCAAGAGGGCCAAGGAGAGCGCCAGTTTGAGCGCCCTCGGCCATTCAAGCCAATGACCCATGAATTAGCCTAGCTCACGAGCACGTTTCTCCCGCGCCGCGAGGGCCAAATCGTGATCGACCATGCGGCGCACGAGCTCAGGGAAGCTCACCGTGGGCTGCCAACCGAGCTTTTCTTTGGCCTTCGAGGGATCGGCGAGCAGAATGTCAACCTCGGCGGGGCGGAAATAGCGTGGGTCGATCTTCACGAAGTCGTTGTAGTCGAGGCCCACTTGGCCGAACGACAGCTCCAAGAACTCGCGCACCGAGTGCGTCTCCCCGGTACCAACCACGAAGTCATCGGGGGCGTCGGCCTGGAGCATCCGCCACATGGCGTCAACGTAGTCGGCCGCATGGCCCCAATCGCGCTTTGCCTCCAAGTTGCCCAAAAACAGGTCTTTTTGCAGGCCGTGTTTGATGCGCCCTACGGCCCGCGTGATCTTGCGCGTCACGAACGTCTCGCCGCGCCGCTCGCTCTCGTGGTTGAAGAGAATGCCATTCGACACGAACATGCCGTAGGCTTCGCGGTAGTTCTGCGCGATGTAGTACGAATAGGCCTTGGCCGCGGCGTAGGGGCTCCTCGGATGAAAGGGCGTTGTCTCGCGCTGGGGGATCTCAGCCACTTTGCCGTAAACCTCACTGGAGGTGGCCTGATAAAAGCGGCACGAGAGGCCCGCTTTGCGCGTGGCCTCGAGCAACCGCACCGTGCCAAGACCCGTAATTTCGCCGGTATATTCCGGGATTTCGTAGGACACCCGCACGTGGCTTTGGGCGCCAAGGTTGTAGATCTCGTCGGGCTCCACGGTGCCCACGATGCTCTGCAGGGATGAGCCGTCGGACAGGTCGCCGTAGTGCAGATAAAGGTGCACGCCGCGCTCGTGCGGATCGCGGTAGATGTGGTCGATGCGCTCGGTGTTGAAGGTGCTCGAACGGCGCACGATGCCGTGCACTTCGTAGCCCTTGGCGAGCAGGAGCTCGGCCAAGTAGGAGCCGTCTTGGCCTGTAATCCCGGTGATGAGCGCGCGTTTCATGGGCCCCGCAAGGTAGTCTAGCGTCTCGGAGTTGGCCTCAAGTTTTTTTGGCAGCGGGCCGCTGTCAGCCAAGCTGCGCCGGCTCGGGCGTCAATTGCACTGGACGGGCTTGACGTCGTACACGACGTCGCCCCCCGGGAGCCCAGTAATCGTCACCCGATAGGTTTTGCCTGCTTCGGCCGTCCAGCCCTGGGCAACCCACGAAATGGTGTCTTCGCCGTAACCTTGACTGAGGGGCATCATCTTCACCGCGAGCGGCGTCGCGTCGTCGACGCGCAAAACGCTCGCCGTCCCGCCCGCGAGGCCCGCCAACGAGCCTTGAAACGTCCATGTCCAATTGGCCGCCTCTTGCGGCACGAAGCCGGGCGGGGGCCAGGCGTACCACGCCGGGTGCGGGCCCTGGCCCGAGCTGCCGAACACCGCGAGGCATTGGGCATTGCCGTATTGCCCACCCGTCTGCCAATAGCCTATGCCGACGGGGCCAAGGGGCGGGTTCATGAGCCAACGTCGGTGCCCCATGGTGGTCTCGTTGCCCCAGTCTTCCATGTATTGATCCATGGCATTGGCGGGGTGACCCGAGCCCCAAGCGATGTTGCTTTGCCCTGCGCCCGAAGCGCCCTCGGGCGTGTAGCACTTGACCCCGGCGGGGGGTGAATGGGGGCTGTTGGGCAAGCTCCAATCCCACCACGATTCCAGGTTGGCGCAGGCCTGCGCCAGGGAGTTCAGGCTGGCATCGTCGGTCGAGGGGCCCAAGCCCACCAGCCAGCGAAACATGTTGAGGCGCGTCAAGGTGTCTGTCAGCGCGGCCTCGGTGAGCGTGCCTGGGTTGCAGTCGGTGCCGTCCGAGACAAGCGGGCTCGGCTCGGTGATCACATGGCCCGACTGCCATGCATCACAGACCTCGGTCTGCGTGTGTGTGGTCGGGTCGCCGACGGGGGCCGGAGAGCACGTGCCCCCCATGCTCACGAAGCCTGGATCGCAGACGCAAGTGTTCGTCGCAGCCTCGCAGTGCTCGTTGGCGCCGCAGGGGGCAGCGCAGTCGCCCATGCCGCCCGTGCCCGCCGACGTGGAGCTCGTCGCACCGCCGCCCGTACCCGCGCCCGTGCCCGACGTTGTCCCGGCCCCAGCGCCCGAGGTCGCCGTGTTGCCCGAGCCATCTCCGCCGTCGCCGTCGTCGTCCGCGCCCCCAAGGTGCAAATCGTCGGCGCCCGTGAAGGCGTTGCAGGCGGCCACCAACGAGCACGGGAGCAGAGCCCAAAGGAAGCGACGATGCGTGCGCACCTCGTCATGCTACGACTCGGTGCGGGAGCGATCCTCGATTTTGTCGGGCTTCATGCGTTTTACAGCGACGCCGTGGCGCTACCGCCTTGCTACCCTCGAAGTTTTTGATCCAACTGCGTAGTATTCTTCTCGCCGCCGTCCCATCCTCCGCGCCGGTCGTCCGCCGGCCCTGACCCCTATGCTGCCGAGCTCCCAGCACCCCTCCGATCGCCCTGCGCCGAAGTCCGACCCGCGCGTAGGCACGACGATCGGAAAGTACGAGATCGTACAGGTGATCGGACGAGGGGGAATGGGGACGGTCTACGAGGCCTTGAACACCACGATCGGCAAGCGCGTCGCGATGAAGTTCGTCGACGAAGAGACCGCTCGCAACAAGGACGCGGTGGCGCGTTTTCAGCGGGAAGCGCAGGCCGCGAGCGCCGTCGAAAGCGCGCACATCGTCCAGATTTTCGACTCCGGTGAGACCGAGACAGGCTCCCCCTTCATCGTGATGGAGCTGCTGCGCGGGGAAGACCTCGGCCACCGCATCAAGCGCCTCGGGCGCCTCGAATTGACCGAGGCTTTGCACATCATCGCGCACCTCTGCCGGGGCCTCGCGCGGGCCCACCAAGCGGGCATCATTCATCGCGATTTGAAGCCCGACAACGTGTTCCTCGTGGACCGCGACGACGACATGTCGTTTGCCAAAATCCTCGACTTTGGGATCTCCAAAATCGAACGCCGTGGTGGCAAGGTTTCGAGCACGCTCACGCGTGAAGGCACGGTCCTCGGGACGCCGTTCTACATGTCCCCGGAGCAAGCGCAGGCCCTCGGCGACATCGACGGCCGCACCGATTTGTGGAGCGTCGGAGCCATCCTCTTCGAGTGTCTCACGGGCCGCCCGCCCCACGCGGGGAGCACCTACGAGCAGGTGATCGTGAACATCTGCACGAAGGACGCGGACGACGTGCGCGTGCACAACCCGGGCGTGCCCGAGGCCATCGCGAAGGTGATCAGCAAGGCCCTGAGCCGCGAGCGCGAAGCCCGCTACGCATCGGCGCGCGACCTGCTCACCGACTTGGCCGCGGCCTCGGGCGGCCTGCTCATGCTGCGCACCGGCCCCACGTCGGGCGACGATCTGCCCTCCGGGCCGCGCCCCGCGGTGAGCGTCACGCCGGACCCTATCAACACACCCCTTCCGTCCCCGCACAGAAGCGGCGCCGACGATCCGATGGGCCTGGCTCCGACCCTCGATGCCCGCGCGGAGATGGGCTCGAAGGTCGGTTGGTCGACGAGCCGCAAGGCCACGACGGCCCGCGATCGAAAGTTCTACGTGGGCGTTGGCGCGGTCGCCGCGCTCGCCCTCGGCGCCATCGCGTTCGTCGCGCTGAGCGGCCCGGAAGGCGCCACGCAGCACCCCGAGACGGCCCCCCGCGCGAGCGTGCGCTTGGTGTCGAACGTGCCCAATGCGCGCTTCTCCTCGGACGGCCGTCCCCTCGAAGGCGGCATGATCGAAGGCCACGTGGGCGAGACCAAAAAAGTCCGCGTGGAGGCCGACGGCTACGAAGCCGTGGAGCAGGTCGTGCCCATCGATCCCAGCGGTCTGCCGCGGATGATCGCGCTGGCGAACAAGGTGCCCGAGGTCTCGCCCGCGGCGAGCCCAACCCCCCCGCCGGAGCCCCCGCCCGAGCCCACGGGCCTCAAAAACACGGGGAAAAAGCCCACATCGCCGACGACCACCGCGGCGGCGACGACCGCCAAGCCGGCGTTGACGGCGGCCCCCGCGAAGACCTCGAAGGGCATCGCGGGGGATTTGCAGCTCAAAGAAAATTGAGCATTTTGCCGCGAAATTAAGCCAATTCGGCGGCGATGCCCTTGGCGTCCTCGAGCTGCGCGCGCTTGCGGCGCAGGGCTTCGAGCGAAGTTTTGGCCTCTTCCACGACCTCGGGCGGCGCCTTCTCGGTGAACGACGGCAGCGCGAGCTTCTTCTCGGTGGCCGCGATGTCCTTCTCGGCCTTCTTGATTTCACGCTCGATGCGGTCGGTCTCTTTGGAGGGCTCGACCAAGCCGCGCAGGCCCACGAGCACCTCGGTCTCGGCCACGAAGCTGAGCACGCTGCCCCTCGGCCTCGGGCCGCCCGCGGCCTCGATCGCAGGCTCGCCCGACGTCTTGGCGAGGGCGCGAATCGCGGCGAGCTGGCTGCGATAAAGGGCTTCCCGCGAGGCGTCCGCGGAGCGCAACACCAATGGAACCTCGGCGCTCGGGTGCACCTCGTGCTCGCTGCGGATGGTGCGCGCCGCGGAAATAACGGCCTGGAGCGCCTCCATGTCGCGCTCGGCGTCCATGTCGCGCGGGCCGGCGGAGACCTTCGGAAACTCGGAGAGCGCTACGCAGTGCGGACCGCCCTCGGGCCGCGGGACCCTTTGCCAAAGCTCCTCGGTCAAGAACGGCATGAACGGGTGAATGGCGCGGAGCGACGCCTCGAGCACATAGGCGAGGACGTCGCGGGCCTCGGCCTTTTCGGCCTCGCTGCCCGTCGCAAACACGGGCTTTGCCAGCTCCAAATACCAATCACACAGCTCGCCCCAGAAGAAGCGATAGAGCGCCGCGGTGGTCTCATCGAAGCGGAAATTGGCAATTCCCTCGTGGGCCTCTGCCAGGCAGGCGCCGAGACGGGACAGGATCCAGCGGCCCATCAAGCCCGTGGGCTTGGGCGGCGTGTCCGAGACACTGGCACCTTGGATGTAGGTCAGTGAGAAGCGCGTGGCGTTCCAGATCTTGTTGCAGAAGTGCTTGTAACCCTCGATTTTCTTGGGCGACAGCGGGATGCGCTTCGATTGGGGCGAATAGGTCGCGAGGGCAAAACGCAGGGCGTCGGCGCCGTAGGCCGAGAAGCCCGTGCCCATGGAGGCCGCCGACGGGTAGGCCTTCTTGAACTTCTTCAGGGCCTCTTCGACGGGGGCGCCGGGCAGCGCCTTGTCGACCACTTGATCGAACGTGGCGCCCTGGATGAGGTCAATTGGATCAATGACGTTGCCCTTCACCTTGCTC
>CAYLJT010000030.1:0-22087 GCA_964383995.1 uncultured Polyangiaceae bacterium | reverse complement strand
CGAGCTTGGAGGCCCCGGACGCCTCGAAGGGTTGCGCACCGACGTGCTCGACAAATGGGGCGCGCGGGTGCCCGTGTTGTTGTCCGCCGCACTCATCTACGAACAAGGCCAGGCCGTGGGATCCGTCGGAATTTTTACGGATTTGCGCGAACGGTTGATGATGGAGGCGATGTTGGAGGAAGCGCAGGAGAGCCTTCGTTCGAGGGAAAAGCAGGCGCTCCTCGCAGAGCTCGCGGGGGCCGCGGCGCACGAGCTGAACCAGCCTCTGACGAGCGTGATGGGCTACGCAGAGCTTCTGCACAAGCGCCTCGCTTCGCGAGAAAACGAGCTCGTGGGCAGCGGCGAGCGGACGTTGCGAGGGGCCGCCGAGGTCATCCTGCAAGAGACCGAGCGCATGGCCGAGATCGTGCGAAAGATCGGCAAAATTACGCGCTACGAGACCAAAACGTATGTCGGGGAGGCGCGCATCGTGGATCTCGATCGCGCCAGCGACGACCCCCACGTGCCGTCATCTCCGCCCGAACCAAGCCCCGTATCGACCCACTGAGCCCGCCCATGTCCAACCGAGATCGCGACCTTGAAAGACGCCCCTCCGATGTGCCGATCACCCAGCGTACATCGCTGAGGCGCTCGTTCTCGGACGGCTACATCGATCGCCTTCTCACGACCTCTGCGAGCATCGAGCCGGGCGTGCCCGTCGAGCTTGGCGTGAGCACGTTGCTCGACGTCGCCGTGGAGGCGCTGCCGGGCGTTTCGGTGGGCGTATGCATGGTGACACCGCAGGGTCAGGTCACGCTGAAGCGCGCCGTGGCCCGCAGGAGCGAGGTGATGGAGCCCGATCCCTCGCGGCTGTTCCCCGAGCACACAAACGAGCGCATCATCTCGATCGAGTTCGATCGGGCCTCGACGCTGCACCTGGGGAGCGACGACGAGACGGGCCTCGAAGAAGAGGCAAACTCTTTGTTCGCCGACCGCTTGAGCTTGGCGGTGGGCTCGGTGATGCGCCACGCACGGGCCTACGAGGCTGCCAACAGCGCGAGCGCCGAGCTGCGCGGCTTGGAGGCGCGCATCATCCAGTCCGAGAAGCTCGCCAGTCTCGGACAAATTTCGGCGGGCATCGTCCACGAAATCAATAACCCGCTGACGTCGATCATCGCGTACACCGAGATGCTCAAGAAGAGCTCGGAGCGGCGGGGCGCCGATGCCGTAGAGCTCGATCGGCTCGAGCGCGTGAACGAGGCGGCCCAGCGCATCTTGAGGTTCGCGCGCGACCTCATCGAGTACGCGCGGCCCTCGGCAGGGGTCCCCGCGACCGTCGACGTGCACGAGGTTTTGGCGCGTTCGTTGGGCTTTTGTGAGCACGTATTGGCGCGCGCCAACGTGGTCGTTACACGGAACTTCGAGGCCACCACCTGCGTGCGCGGGATCAGCGGTCAGCTCGCGCAGGTGTTCGTGAATTTGTTCACCAACGCGTGCGACGCGATGGAGGGCGGCGGAGCCCTGTGGGTCTCGACCACCGACGACGGCGAGACCGTGACGATCCGCATCGAGGACGACGGCAGCGGCATCCCTGAAGAGCACCTCGACCACATTTTCGAGCCGTTTTTCACCACGAAGCAGGGTGGTGGAGGCACGGGCCTCGGCCTCAGCATCGTGCACGACATCGTGGTCGGACACGGCGGCACGATCGACGTGCAGCGTCGTTCCCCGCGCGGGACGACCTTTCGCATCGTTTTGCCCGCGTCCGCCGCCGAGAGCGAGGGCTAGCGCGTCGGTTCGAAGGAATCGCGCGAAGCGATTTCGGTAGGGCGACAGCCAGCGGCGCTCGCCAGGCGATCGGACGACGGGGCGCGCGATGGGCGCGCCCCGCCAAGGGCCTAGGCGCTTTGTCGATTGGGGACGGGCACCCGGAGGGAACCGCTTTGCTGCATGAGGGCGCTGACGGCCTTCTCGAACATGCCCACGAGGAACGGAACCTCGCGCGGCGGTGACGTGATGAGGCCAGCCTCGCGGATGGCGCGCGCCGTCGCGAGCACCTCGGTGGCGCGCGCGTCGCCACGGCGCACGCGAACGGACAACGCGGCATCCCGCAAACGACCCGAGATGACCTCGCGCACCTCGGGGGAGAAGAAGCGATCGGTGGCCTCTTGAATCGCCTCGGTGAGCAACGCGGCGACCGCGCTCTGATCTTCTTGGGCGTTGGCTTGGCCGATTTTTTCGCCGAGCTTCTGCAGCAGATCGTCGACAGCGGAGCGATCGGGCATCCACGCGCGGAGCTCGGGCTCTTGGTGGAGGGATGCCGATCCCGGAACGAGCGCCCAGGCCTGCTCGCTCGTGATGGCCGCATCGAGATCGGCGGCGGGGTGTGCGGGCTCGGCGCTCGGCGCGGGCTCGACGAGGTCGCGGCAGCGCTCGAAGCCGAGGGGCACGACGCGCTTCATGGCAGCCGACTGCACGAGCGCGGCGGCCACGCGGTGGCGAGCCCATTCCAGCGGAACCGCCACGGGCGACAGCCCGAAATTGTTTTGCACGCGGTTTTTGGCGTCGCGGAGCTGGGATCCGGAGACCCATCCCCCACCTGCGTCGAGCATGCCCGTCGTGTCGCGGAAGATGACCTCGGCGATGCGGAACGTGCCGCTCGGCTCGCGGCGCGTGATGGTGATGGAACAAGCGCCCGTCGGATCGGGGGGAACGAAGGTGGCGACCGGTGCCTCGGCCTTCGCCTCGACCACCTTGGCTTGCTTGGGCGCATCGGGGATCGCGACGCCGCGCGCGCGCAACACGCCCAATCCACGCCGCGCCGCCTTGCGGGCCCCACCGTCGACGGTGTTGTCCGCCGCGGCGGCCGCGACGGCCGCGGCGTTGGAAGCCGCGATCCAAGCATCAACCAACGCGACCGCGGCGCTCGCCGCGGAGCGGAGGGCGTCGGCGGCTTGTTCCCACGTCGCGGAGACCCACTCGGGAGCCAGGGTGGCCGGGGACTCGCTGGTCGAAGCCTTGGGCTCGGCCTTCGGCGCCCCCTGCTTCGCACGAATCTTGGCGGCGAGCGCCTCTTTCGCGGTCAACGCGGGCTTTTGGTGCTTGGGCGTGACCACTTCGCGGGCGCGCGGCAGCACGATGGTCAGCGTCGGCTCCTTCTTCGGCGGGGCCTGGGCGGGTTTTGAGGGGGGAGGCGGCGGCGCCTTCACCGCAATTTTTGCGGCATCAGCAGGAGGCGCGTCGTCGCGGCGCGGCGGCCGCGCACGATCGTCGCGACGCGGGGGCCGACCGGCATCGTCGCGGCGGGGAGGACGAGCGGCGTCGTCCCGCCGCGGGGGACGCGGGCCGTCATTGCGCGGGGGACGCGGCCCATCGTCGCGCCGGGGAAGCGGCTCACCGCTGGGCCCGCGATTGGGGATCAACGGCTCGGCGCGCCCGCGGGGCACGCCCGGACGAAAGCCCTCGGGCTCTTCGGCGTGCGCGGGCGGCGGACGGCGGGGTCCACCGGGACGGGGACCGCCGGGTCGCGGACCACCGGGGCGGGGTCCACCGGGGCGGGGACCGCGGGGGTAGGGTCCACCGGGGCGACCGCCGCTCGGAGGCGCCGCGCCTGGAGCAGGCCGAGGCGCGCGCATGTCGCGAATCGGTCGCGACGCCGCCGGGGCTTCGTCGGCCGCTTTGGGCGGAGCGTCCGCGGGCGCCGCCGCGTCGGCCGCGGGAGCGAAGGCGGGGCGCTCAGCGGTGCTCGCCGAGCGTGCAATGCGGCGGCGGGGCTTGGCGGCCTCGCCCGTCGTGGTCGTGGTATCGGCGGGCGCTTCTGCGCCCGGAGCGGTGTCGTCTTTTTCTTTGGTCATTTCCCGCCTCCCAAATGGGCGATGGCATCAATCTCGATTCGGGCGCCCTTCGGCAGCCCGGAAACCTCCACGGTCGATCGGGCGGGGGGCGAAGCGCCCACCTGCTCGCCATAGATCCGGTTGACCTTGGCAAAGTCAGCCATGTCGGCGAGGTAAATGGTCGTCTTTAGAACGTCCTGCCACGACGCGCCCGCCGCCGCGAGCACCTCCGTCAAGTTCGTGAGCACCTGAACGGCCTCCGCTTCCACACCCCCTTCAACGAGCGCGCCCGTCGCAGGGTCAAGGCCGATTTGGCCGCTCGTGAGCACGAGCTCGCCGATCCTGACTGCCTGCGAGTACGGCCCGATCGCTTGGGGCGCCCGCTCGGACGCGATAATGGTCTTTGACATATTTTGACCTCCAACTTTCGTCGCCCACGCGAAACACGCGGAGCTATCCGAAGACTTTTCTCCCCTCGATGGCCCGACCGATGGTGACCTGGTCGAAGTACTCAAGATCGCCGCCATGGGGGACGCCGCTCGCGATGCGCGTCACCGTCGCGCCGAGAGCGCCAAGCTCCCGAGCCAAGAGCAATGCGGTCGCTTCGCCGTCGACCGTCGGCGGTGTGGCAACGAGCACCTCGCGCACGGGCGACTCGGGGTCGCGCACCCGCGCCCGCAAGACGTCGATGGGGAGATCGGCGGCGCCGACACCTTCGAGGGGCGACAGGAGCCGACCCAACACGAAGTAGCGCCCGCGCATCACCCCGCTCCGTTCGATGGCGAGTAGGTCGGAGACCCGCGCCACGACGCACAAAAGGCTCGGATCTCGGCGATCGTCGAGGCACACGGCGCAACGCGGAGGGCTCGTGGGGTCGATCACCTCGGCGATGTTGCCGCAGCGCGCACAGGGACGGACTTGCTCGCCGAGGGTCCGCAACATCTCGGACAAGTCGCCCGCGAGGCGGGCGTCGTTCGTGACGAGGTGCAGCGCGAAACGAAGGGCGGTCTTCTCACCGACCCCGGGCAGCTTCGCGAGCAGTTGCGCGGCGCGCGTCACCGCGGGGGGAAGACGCGAGCGAGACGCCGACGGTCGAAGCCCCGCGGCGAGCCCCGTCGGCGCGTGGTCCTGCCCCCCGTTTGCGCGTTCCGCCGCCAAGGCGTCCTCGGTGTCAGGTGCCGAGGCCAGGGATTTTGAGGCCCCCGGTCACTTTGGCGACCTCGCCCTCGACGAGCTTGTCCGCGGCCTCGAGGGCCGCGTTGGTCGCGCCAACGATGGAATCGAGCACAATTTCCATGCCTTCAGCGGCGACCAGGCCGGGATCGACGTCGATGCGACGAACCTTGCCCTCGCACGAGACGGTGACGCTGACCTTCCCGCCCGCGGCCGTGCCACTCACCTCGCGGTCCTTGAGCTTGGCCTTCACGTCTTCGACCTTGCGCTGCATGCGCGCTGCTTGTCGAAGTAGCTCGTTCATTCCGCCGCGGATCTGCATGGGGCGGCGACTCTGCCAACAACCTTCGCATTAAGCAATGCCGGAAGCGCCCTTCGCCCTGCAATCCCAGCGTGCGATGGGCGTTGCAAGGCTCGGAATAGCGCGGGACCATCGCCGCCATGTTGGAACGCAAGGTCCTCACTTCGGCGCTGCTTGGTGTGTTGCTCCTGGGAGCGACAGAGGCCCCTGCGCAAGTCGATCCCGGAGCCGCCCCGCCCCCTCTTCCGACCCCCAGCGCCGCACTTCCGCCGCCCCCGGCGGCACCACCGGCGCCGCCTCCAAACGTAGGCGCACCGCCTGCGGCGATGCCACCCCAGGCCCTGGGACCCATGCCGGCACCTCCGCCGGGCGCGGCTCCCGCGCCGCCCTACGGCTACGCCTACGGCTATCCGCCCTACGGACAACCGCCGCCCTACCAACGCAAACTGCCCGACGTGTTGCCCTACACGGAAGGCCAGACCGTGCCCCCTGGGTATGTGCTCGTCGAGCGCTCGCACCTCGACATCGCAGCGATCGGAGGCGCGATTTTTCTCCTCGGCTACCTGCCCTCGGTCTACGTCGGCGCCCTCGGCAGCGCCGTGTCGTCGTCGTCGACATCGAGCAGCGACTCCGATTTTGCGCCCCTTTACATCCCCGTAGCGGGCCCGTTCATCGCCATCGATTCCACGAACGCGTCGTCGTCCGGGGCTTTTTGGTTGGTGGTGCTCGGGGTCGCGCAGGCGGCGGGCGCCGCCACGGCCATCACGGGCCTCGCCATGCCCCCCGAGCAGCTCCTCTACCGCGAGGACCTCGCGCTCAGGGTGGCGCCGTACGTTGGGAACAACGGATCCGGCCTCGCGATCAGCGGATTATTTTGAGCTCAAACAAATTGTCCGTACCGAACCACCCAGCGCGCAAGCGCGCGCGGCTGTTCCTGGTCATCGGCGCCGTTTACGTCGGTCTCGGAGCCCTGCTCTTCGTGGGCGGCGGCGGCACGACGAGCCTCATCTTGGCGGGATTGGGCGGTCTTTTGTGCGTCATCGGTGCTCGCCTGGGGGCGACGGCAGGCGCTACGTCGACCCTCAACCTGTCGTATCAACACATCACGCGCGGCGAGCTCTCGAAGGCCACGGCCCTGCTCGACGCGGTCGACGGTCAACGCCCGACGACCCTCTTTCGGCGCATCGCGACCCTTCAACGAGCTCGCATCGCCCTCGCACGTGGAGCCCTCGAAGAGGCCCAAAGGCACCTCGACGCGTGTATCCGCGCGCCGGCGAGCTGGTTCTCGAAGACCCAAGAAAACGTGCATATTGCTGGCGCTTTTGCGTGGCGCGCTTTCGTGCGCGCGACGACGGGCAACCCCGCAGGCGCGCTGGAGGACGCGCGCGCCGCGGAGACGAACAGCGCGGCGACCCCGGACAGCCTGGCCGTCTCCGCGCTCGCGCAGGCCATTGTGCTCGAAAAAAAGGGCGACACGGCGGCGTTGCGCGCTCACATCGAAGCCCACAAGCGGCTGCTCTTCGACCACACGCTGCCCTACGACCGGGCGATCGTGCGCGCCCTCGTGCGCATGGTGCGCGAAGAAAAGGCCTCGATTTACAGGACCGCGCCGCGCGCGACGGAGGTCGTGCCGGAGGAGCAGCCCCCCGTGGCCACGTGGATCGCGCGCGTGCTGCCCGAAGCCGTGGACTTTGCTCCGAAGCGCCCGACGCCAGCCACGACGAGCGCCGTCGTGCAGGGGCCGCTCACGCGCGATGCGTCCCACGCGGGTGCGCGCTTGGACGTCCTCGCGAAGCCCGAGCGGCGTCGCTACGCCCTGCGTTTTGCAGCGATTTTTGTCGCAGTCTTCGCGGCGATCGGCGCCTTCGTACTGTGGCAATCGGGCGATGGTCTAGGCGGCCCCAGCCCCTCGCAACCGACGACTCTCTTCGGTCCGCTCATCGCGTTGCTGCTCGTCGCCGTGGGCATCCGCGTGTTGCGACAGCGCGCAGCGCTCGCGGCGTTTCGTCAGACCCTCGCGGCGACCGCCCGCCTCGCGCGGGGCGATCAGACGGCCGTCCGCGATCTCGAGCGCCTGGCGAGCGGCGGCGCGCAGGTCATCCGCGCCTCCGCGCTGCTCGCGCTCGCCGCAGAGCGCGAGCGGGCTGCGGATCTCGAAGGGGCCCTGCCGCTCATCGAAAAAGGCCTGGGCATCGCGCTGAGCGTGAAGCTCCTCGCCCACGACATGTTGCTGCCCGGACTGCTCGCGGAGCACGCGATCTTGCAGGTCGGCCTCGACGCGCCCGAGCGCGCGAAGGCCACGATGGCCCACCTCAGCACCGGGTTTCCAAACTACGCGTTCGCGGCGCGCGCTCGATTTCGCTACGAGCTCGCGGCACGCGCCCGTGCGGGTGACATCGCGGGGGCCGCGCAAGTGGCCCTGGGCCGGGGCGCCGATCTGGCGGTCCCGCTGCGCGATGAGCTGCTCGGAGACATCGCCATCGCGGTGACCTCGCCGCGAACGCTGGGAGCCAGGGAGATCGAGCGTTTGCGCGAGGAGCTCGCCGCGGACGAGGGCACCCGACGCTGGATTGGGCGCCTGGCGCCGGGCCTCATCGAGGCGTTCGAACGCCCCGACCTGGTCGATGACGCCGAAGCGCACGCCGAAGAAGAGGCCCGTGCGGAGGAAGAAGCGCGCGCCGCAGAAGAGGCGCGGCTAGCCGCAGCGCCCGGCCTGCGCGCCTGAGGCCGGCAAACACGAGAGGCCTACCGACGAGCAGTCGAGGTCCACCGGCTTGCCGCCGACGCAAACCTTGAGCGTGTCGCCTTCGCACTCGTTCATCCCGACATCGAACGGTGTGCAGGTATCTGTCTGAGACGCGCAACGCGCGAGGCCCTGATCAGCAGCGCACGTGCGTGCGATCGAGGCACAATCGAAGATCGAGATCTCGGCGTTGTCGCAGACCTCGACCGAATCTCCGGAGCAGGTGGCCGCGGTGCCGACGCAATTTCGGCGCACGCCGTTGGTCAAGCAGTCGACGTAGCCGAGATCCGTATCGAGGCCGCACGTGGTCCCGACGGCCGCGCAGTTGACCGAGAAACGAAGCTCCGTCGTGCCTCCGCAATACTCGAGGACGGTGCCCGCGCACGAGTCACTGCCTACGCAATTCTGCCCCGCCGAGCACCACAGCGATCCGTCAGCGCCTTCCAAACACTGCGTCCCCGGCGTGAAAAACGGCGTGTTGCAGTGGATCGCGTAAAAGGTGTCGCAATGGATGACGTCGAGACCGCTATCGCTGCAATAGACGGCCTCGCCCACGGTGCCCCCGCCACCCGCGCCGCCCCCCGCTCCACCACCGCCAGCGCTGCCCGAGCCACCACCCGTGCCGTGGTTCGCGCAGCGCGGATCGCCCTGGTTCAGATATTCGAGGGACAGGCACTCACCCGCCTGGATACAGCCGGTCGCGTCGGCCACGCACTGCAGCGTTTGTCGCTGCGTCGCGAGGCCGACACGGGCTGGCGAAATAGGCCCTGCGAGCCACGTGAGGCACATCGAGAAGTTGACCGGATCGAGGGGGACGCCGCTCGACGCGACGATCGACGCCGGCAACTGCGGGCACGACATGGCCCTTGAACACGCGCGCGCCGCGTCTTCGACCGACAGAAAAGAAACCTCGCCGGAACCGCCGTCGGGGAGCGGCTCGCCCGCGTCTTCTCCCTCGACGTACACAACGTCGCTGAACGTCGTGCACGCCGGTGCCCACGAAGCGAACGCGAGGGCCGCGCTCACCATCGAGCAACCGACGACGGCTATGCGACGCCCGCGAGACACCGCAGGGAGGCTACCACGGTGTCCGCGACGAAGCCGAAAACAGCGCAGAAAAGCGACAACTAAGGCCCGTAGGGGTTGTCGTGCAGCTCCGAGCCCCCGGCGGGAGCGGAACCCGGCCGTGGGGACGCGGGCGCCTTCGCCGAGGCGCTGGCCGAGGGTGCAAGAACGGGCGCCCGAGGCAGGAGGTCGATGTCGCGCGCGCCGTCCTCGGTAGCGACCACCCGCACCACGGCGCCTCCTTCCAACACGACCTCGATGGGCAGCTCGCCCTTCCAAGCGGCCACGAACAGATGGGCCGTCGTGTTGTCGAGATCGACCCGCTTCATGCCCTCGGTGCGCACACTCTCGATGCGCGAGGGCGCTCGCAAAACCAAGCCGATTTCAGCAAGCGACGGGGGCGGTACCGGGGACGAGACGGGGAGGCTCGCGGCGGGCTTGGGGACCTCGGCCGGCGGCTCCGAGGCCGACGACAGAAGCAGCGCGACCGCGACCCCGGTGAGCAGTGCACCGGCCATGATGGAGCCGACGAGCGCGCGCGATCCTTTGCGAGGCGCGGGCGCTCCGGAGGGGCTCGTGGGCGACGCGTGCCGATCGGTAACCACCGCGGTGCGCACGCTGCCTTCTTGAGACAGCGGCGCGGGCGTCATCCCCGAAAGGCGCGAAACGCGGGGCTCCGCGCTGCCATCCATCAGCGCGCGGAGCTCGGCACGGCGTGTCGAGAGGCGCGCTCCGCACATGCGTTCGAGGCACTCTCGAACCTCGCGCACGTGGGCCGGATGAAGGGCCGCTTCGAGGGCTTCAAGGAACGCCGCGGCGGTGGGAAATCGTTGGCTCGGAAGGGGCGTGAGGGCCCGCGCGATCACGCCGTCGAGGGCCCGAGGCAACCCAGGCACGGCCACCGACGGAGGAACGAAATGCGCTTCAGAAACCCGGCGAAGCGTGTCGAGCTCGTTCTCACCTTCGAACAAGCGCTGCCCCGTTAGCGCCTCGTGGAGCACCACGCCGGCCGCGAACAGATCCGCGCGCCGATCGACCGACTCACCGCGAATGCCCTCCGGAGCCATGTACGCGAGCTTGCCCTTGAGGCCTCCGCTCTGCGTCTCGGCGATGCGATGGGCCGCCTTGGCGATGCCAAAATCGAGCAGACGGCTCACACCGTCGATGCCCACGATGATGTTCTGCGGGCTCACGTCGCGATGCACCACGTGCAGCGGCTCGCCACGCAAATCGACGACCTCGTGGGCCGCGTGCAGCCCAGCCAGGGTGTCTGCGACAATGCGCACCGCGACCGCGGGAGGAAGCCGCTCTCCACGTTCCGCAGCCGCCCGCCAAAGCGTCGAAAGGGCCGCGGACTCCACGTAATCCATCACCAAGAACAGCTCGCCTTCGCCCTCGACGACGTCGGCGACGCTCACCACGTTGGGGTGACGAATCAGCGAGGCGACCCGCGCTTCATCGCGGAACATGTCGTAAAATGAAGGGTCGCGCAGCAGGTGCCGATGCACCCGCTTGACCACCACGAGGCGCTCGAAGCCGGCTGCGCCGTGCTGCTTAGCCGCGTAAACCGTGGCCATTCCGCCCGAAGCGAGCTCGGCTAGCAACTCATAGTTGCCGAGCAGCAAGCGAGGCTTGTCGCGCTTGGGCTCAGAAGCTTCCACGGACGGAAAGATAGCGGAGACCGACCTCGACCTTGACGTTTTCGGGTTTTTCGTCGTCGAGAACGATAACGACGGCGGCCGCCGCCCCCGCGAGCACCGCGGCACCGACGGTCACCCCAAGCAGCAGGTTCGTGCGGTCTTGCTTGTCGATCCCTTCATCGAGCGCGGCCTGCGAAGGGCTCTTGTCGTAGTCGTCCTTTTGGCTCTCGGTGTCGATGCCCGAGGCGACGGTGAGCCCCAACGCAATCGCGGTTACCGCTCCCCCAGCGATCAGCACGATCGGGAGCAGGTCGTCCTCGGGAGGCGGCGGGGGCGGCGGCGGTGGGGGTGGTGGAGGCGGCGGCGGGAGCACCACCGATAGCGTCTCGCCAGCCAACGTCGTCTTCGCGAGGCGAGCGTCGCGGCCCTCGAATTTGCCTGTGATCACGTGCTCGCCGGGGGTCACGTACACCGTGTCTCGTTCGAGCGTCTCGCCATCCAAGCGCACGTCCTCGAAACCGTCTGCGTGGATTTCGAGCCGCGAGACCTCCTTCGACAGCTCGGCCATCGCCTTGGTCGCGCTGTCTCGGTCACGCGACTTGGGCGGCGCTTCTTCGAGGTAGCGGACGTAGAGGTTGGCGGCCTTGGCTTTCTCTCCGGCGCGTTGCCACGCGCGCGCAGCGTTCCACAACGGCGCGTGGTGCGGCGCGAGCGCATAGGCCTCCTCGAAGCGCTCCGCGGCCAAACGAAAATCGCCCTTGGCGAAGGCCCGTTGTCCCTCCGAAAAAGCCTTCTGCGCGGCCCGTTTCTCTGCCGCGCTCGCCGTCGCCTGCGTGGCCTTTTGCGCGAACGATGGCAGAGCGATCGAAAGGCACACGCTCGCCAACGCGATACCGAAAATTCTCTGGGGTCGAACGAGGATGCGCAAAGCTGTTCCGCGAATGGGACAATGATGCCTACTACGGTCCCGAGGTTAGGGCGAAAAAGCGCAGGGCGGCGACGCGAGGGGGCGATTCTGCTAGGGCTCGGGCCATGTCCTACGTCGTGCTGGCGCGCAAATGGCGCCCGCAATCCTTCGACGACCTCGTCGGCCAAGAGCACGTCTCCACGACCCTGGCCAACGCGATCGCCAAGGATCGGGTGGCCCACGCCTTCCTCTTCACGGGTGTTCGCGGGGTCGGCAAGACCACCAGCGCTCGCATCCTCGCCAAAACGCTCAACTGCGAGAAGGGCCCCACCGCCAAGCCCTGCCTGACCTGCGCGGCCTGCAAAGAGATCGCCGCCGGCACCGACGTCGACGTGCAGGAGATCGACGGCGCCAGTTACAACGGCGTCGACGAAGTGCGTCGTTTGCAGGAGACCCTGCCCTATCGACCGCAACGAGACCGCTTCAAGATCTACATCGTCGACGAGGTCCACATGCTCTCGAACGCGGCCTGGAACGCGTTCCTGAAGACCCTCGAAGAGCCTCCGCCCCACGTGAAGTTCATCTTCGCGACGACCGAGGTGCACAAGGTCCCGATCACCATTTTGTCGCGCTGTCAGCGCTACGATTTCAAGCTCCTGACCGCCGTCGACACCGCCGCACGCCTGCGTTTTGTGCTCGAGTCCGAGGGAATTCCCTTCGAAGATGCGGCCCTGTCCATCCTTGCGCGGGAGGCCGCCGGCAGCATGCGCGACGGCATGAGCCTCCTCGACCAAGTGATCGCCTGGGTGGGCACCGGGGGCGACACGCTCACCGCAGAAGGCGTGGCACGCGTCCTCGGCGTGGCCGCGCGTAGCGTGCTCCATGGCCTCGCGGCGGCGCTGATCGATGGCGACGCGGCCGCCTGTTTGCGCATCATCGCCGACCTCGCCGAGCAGGGTTACGACCTGCCCCACGTGGCGCGTGATTTCTTGCATCACCTGCGCGACGTCGTGGTGGCGAAGGCGGCCGACAACACCAAGCGCTTGATCGATTTGCCCGACGCCGAGCTCGCCGATGTGAAGGCCCTCGCGGCCCGCACCACCCTCGACGATCTGTCGCGCTTGCACCTCGGATTTTCGCGCTCGTTCGACGACGTCGTGCGCAGCGGTCAGCCCCGCGCGGCCCTCGAAATGACGCTCGTTCGCCTCGCACGACGCCCTGCCCTGGCGAGCCTCGACGAGCTCCTCGCGCGCCTCGCCGATCTCGAACGGCGGCTCGGCGGTGGACCGAGCGGCGGTCCTGCGGGGGGCGGCCCCGCGGCCCGCGGCGGTGCTCCGCCCGCGCCCGGTGGTCGCGCCGGCGGCCCTCCCGCTCGGGGCAGCTATAGCGCTCCGTTTGAAGCACCACAGGCCGTCTCCACGGCCCCAACTCCGCCTGCTCCGGCGACGGCGCCCGCATCTTCGAGGCTCCCCCAGGTTTCCGCAGCACCTGCGCCGCGCGTCGAGGCGCCCCCCGCGACATTCGTTGCACCTCCAACCATCTCCGCGCCTGCGGCACCGCCACCCCCCAGGGCCCCAGCCGCCACCTCCCCTCAGGCGGCCTCCGCGGAGCCCGCTTCGACGGAAGGTTCCAAGGCCACGGGCGCCGCCATGACACCGGTGCTCTCGAAGACCAGCCCGGCCTGGACCGACTACCGCGCGATCGTCGCCAAGGTGCGCGCTCAACGGCCGAGCTTCGCGTCCGTCCTCGAGCGCGCGGTGCTCCTCGATTTCGGGCCCGAGCGCGTGGTGCTCGGCTACGGGGTGGGCTCGTTCTTGGCGAGCCAGGTCAACGACCCAACCTCGCGCCAAGACTTCACCACCGCCGTTCGCGCCCACTTCGGTCGGCCCACCGAAGTCGCCGTCGAAGTGCGCCCGCTCCCCGAGGGTGCGCCCACCCTCGCCGGCATCGAGAGCGACGCGCGACGCGCCGAGGTCGAGGCCCACCGGCGCGCGGTCAGCGGCCACCCCCTCGTCACCGCTGCCATCGAGCTGCTTGGCGCCGAGCTCAAAGACGTGCGCCTCAGCGCCGCCTACGCCGACGCCCGTTAGTTTGACCTCAAACGGTCATCCGATCGTCCAACCGCCATCCACGACCATCGTCTGCCCCGTCATGAACGACGCGGCGTCGGACGCCAGGAACAGCGCGGCCCCCGCCAGCTCCTCCGGCTTCGCATAACGCCCGAGGGGCGTGCGGCCCACCACCCGGTCCACGATGTCGCGATTCGATGTGAGCGCCGACGAGAAGCGCGTCTCGACGAGCCCCGGAGCCAGCGCGTTCACGCGGATATTGCTCGCACCAAGCTCCACCGCCAGCGTCTCAGCCATGGAGTTCACGGCCGATTTCGTCATGCCGTAGATGCCTTGGAGGGGCGCTCCGCGCAGCCCGTTGATGCTCGACACCAAGATGATTGAGCCGCCCTTGCCGCGCTCGATCATCACGCGAGCGCCCTCCCTCGCCGTGTAGAAGTAGCCCTTCACGTTGACCTCGAAGGTCTTGTCGAAGGCCCGCTCGTCCGCCGTCATCAGCGGGCCGAAGTAGGGATTCGTGGCGGCATTGGCCACCACCACGTCGAGCCCGCCAAAAGCCTCGACGGTGCGCCGCACGGCGGCCTGAACATCCGCCTCCTTGCCGGTGTGGCAGGCGAATCCGACGGCATCGATGCCTGCCGCGCGGAGCCGCCCGAGGGCCTCGTCGACACCCTCCTGCTTGCGCGAAACGATGGCCACCTTGGCGCCGCTCAGGCCGAACGCCCGCGCCATGGCCTCGCCGATACCGCGGCTTCCGCCCGTGATCAGCGCAACTTTGCCTTCAAGCTCAATGACGGGCTTTCTCTCCATCGGGGCCGACCTCTTCTTGGGACCGCGAGTCTACACAACGAGCTCCTCGCGAACGGGGTCACTTTTTGAGCGCGAACCCAGAGTCAATGCAGGTAGATTCGCCGGTCTATGTCAACGGCCGCCTCCGATACCGCCCCGAGCGCTGACGCCCCGAAGGGCCACCCCCTCGGCCTCTACTTCTTGTTCGGCACCGAGATGTGGGAGCGCTTCAGCTACTACGGCATGCGCGCCCTGCTCGTGCTCTACATGATCAACCAATTCGGTTGGCAGCCGTCGGACGCTTCGACGGTTTACAAGTGGTACACGAGCCTCGTTTATCTCACGCCGCTGCTCGGCGGATACCTGGCCGATCGCTATTTGGGCCTGCGCTTGTCGATCATCATCGGCGGCGTGCTGATGGCCATCGGCCACTTCTTGATGGCCTTCGAGCCCCTCACCATCTTCTACGCCGCGCTCGGATTTTTGGTCGCGGGCAACGGCTTCTTCAAGCCCAACATCTCCACGCTCGTCGGCCGCATGTACACGGCCAACGACGCACGTCGCGACGGCGCCTTCACCATCTTCTACATGGGCATCAACCTCGGCGCCTTCTTGGCGCCCTTGGTCTGCGGCGAATGGCTGCGCGCGAACTACGGCTTTCACTACGGCTTCACCGCCGCGGGCGTGGGCATGATGCTCGGCCTCATCTCGTTCCTCGTCGGACAAAAGCGCATTTTGGCCGACGTCGCCGCCGCGGGTAACTCGCTCGCCATCGTCAAGGCCAAGGCCGAGGCCACCAAGAGCGAAGCCAAAGAAGCCGAAGACGCGCGCCGCGAGCCCGACGAGAAAGAGCCAGGCGCAGGCGGCTTCGCGGGGATCTTGGTCAAGGTGTGGCCGATCCTCCTGCTCGCGATCGCCGCCGTCGTCCCCGTGCGCAGCATCTACCTCGCGAGCACCGGCGCCCTCGACATCAAAGACGCGGTGATGATGAGCGTGTTCGCTGCGATCGCCGGCATCATGGCCATCACGCTCTTCAAGATCGGCGGAAAAGCCCGCGACAAGAGCACGGTCATCTTCATCCTGTTCCTCTTCTCGGTGCTCTTCTGGATGGCCTTCGAACAGGCCGGAAACGCCCTCAACATCTGGGCCGAGTACAACACCGACAAGACCATCGGCTCGTTCAGCTACAGCGCCGAGTCGTTCCAGTCCCTCAACCCGCTGCTGATTTTCATCCTGGCCCCCGTCTTCTCCGTGATGTGGGTCGGCCTCGCGCGGCGCAACAAGAACCCGTCGACGCCCGCCAAATTCCTGATGGCCATGATCTTCATGGTGCTCTCCTTCGGCGCCATGGTCGGCGCGGGCCTCGCAGAGAGCGCGCAGGTCGGCAGGGCGCCCCTCGATGCGGTCCCCGCGGGCATCAACGTGTCCGAGCTCAACGCGGGCCGCGGCGCCTACGACGAAGCCAAGAAAGAGCTGGAAATTCGCGGCGTTTTCCCGACATTCGCGGTCATCGACGCCTACACCAAGGTGGTCGATCCGAAGTTCGCCGAGCAGCTCGGCAAGCTCGACGAAGGTTCCAAAGAGGCGAGCGCCGAGAAGCCGATTCAAGCCAAGCTCGAGAACCTCCCCGCGACCTTCGAGCTCAAGGTCGACAGCGACGAGCTCAAGAAGTGCATCGCGAACTTCGACGCCGCGACCAGCACCATCACCATCACCGGCTCGCTAGGCGCCGAAGGCAAGCGCGCGCTGCTCGGGGCCGCCGCGCCGCCCTCGTTCCGCGCCGCCGTCGAAAGCATCGCCAAGGCCAACGAGGCCGGACGCGTCAGCGGTTTCTGGCTCTTCTTGAGCTACTTGCTCGCCACCATCGGCGAGCTCTGCCTCTCCCCCGTCGGCCTCTCGATGGTCACCAAGCTCGCGCCGCAACGCTACGGTTCGCTGTTCATGGGCGTGTGGCTGCTCGCCTCGTCCGTCGCGCAATACATGGGCGGCACGCTCGGCGAGCTGTGGGGCACGATCCCCCCGACGACCTACTTCGAGATCTTCGTCGCCACCTCCGTGATCGGCGCGGTCCTGCTCGTGGTGCTCGTCTCGCCGGTTCGCAAAGCCATGCACGGCGTGACTTGAAGTCCGACGGTCCGCACGGCCTCCTCCTCATCGACAAACCCCGCGGCCCAACCAGCCACGACGTCGTCGCGAAGCTCCGCAAGAGGCTTCACACGCGCCGCGTGGGCCACGGGGGCACGCTCGACCCCATGGCCACGGGCGTGCTGGTGGTGCTCGTCGGCGAGGCCACGAAGCTCGAGCCATTCATTTCAGCTCAAACAAAATCCTACGCGGCCGAGATCACCCTCGGCGCATCGACGTCGACCCTCGACGCCGACGGCGAGGTCGTCGAACGGGCCCCCCTGCCCCCCTGGCTGGGCCCCGAAGCGACGCCCGCGAGCCCTCCATTCCAAGCGGCGTTGGCCCAGGAAATTCAACGCACTTCGCAGGTCCCTCCGGTCCACTCGGCGATTCGCGTGGACGGCGTCCGCAGTTACGACCGGGCCCGCCGAGGCGAGGACTTCACGCTTCCGCCCCGGGACGTGTCCGTCGCAGCGATGACCCTCGACGCCGTACGCATCGGCGGCGCCCTCGCCCGTGTCTCGCTCACTCTAACGGTCTCGAAGGGCTACTACGTGCGTTCCCTCGCGCGCGATCTCGGCGCGCACCTCGGCTTGCCGGCCCACCTCACCGCCCTGCGACGCATCGCGAGCGGCCCCTTCACGATCGACCTTACGACCCCCCTCGACGTCCCCGACGAATTGCTGAAAAGCGCGCTATTTCCCCTCGAAAAGGCGGCCGCGCTCGCCCTGCCGACGGGCCTCCTGACCGCCGAAGGGACGGCCCGCGCCCGCGTTGGAAAGGCCCTCGAAGCAAGCCACTTCGAAGCGGGCGCACCGAGCGGCCTCAGCGCGTGGCTCGACGCATCGCAGGAGCTTGTGGCCGTCGGCGAGCGTCTGGAAGATCAGTGGCTCGTGCGTCGAGGCTTCACGAAGCAGGGGGCTTGCGGTTGAGCGACGATCGCAAGAAAAAGCCTGAAAGAAAGGCGATTCCGAGGATTATCCAAAACAAGAACGGCGCGTACGCGGTCTCGAAACCGTGAACGAAATTCATCCCAAAGATGCTCCCGAGCGCCGTGATCGGGAAGAACAACGCCGCGATGAGGTTCAATTTGTGCCCCGAAACGGCGATGTGCTCCGAGCTCTCCGCCTGTTGCTCGGCCCGCTGCGCGACGCAAAAATCGAGGCCGCTCTTGGCGTCGGCGACGACGATGTCAGCGGTGCGCTCGGCCTCGTAGGCCGCGTCGCGCAGCGAAATGATGTCCGAGTCATTGGGCGTCGCCTCCCGCGCCGCTTGCAAGGTTTTGTGCAGATTTCGAGCGGCACGAAGCAAGGGTGTCACCGCATAGAGGACCTTGAAGTAGTCCGCCGCGCGTTGCGCTTTCTCGACCCGATCTTCGAGCCCCGCGACCGTCGTCGTGTAGCTCTCGACGAGCGAACGAAGCGCAGGCAGCCCGCCTTTCACGGCCCCCGCCGACTTCCACGCGCCCTCCGGCGATCGCCAAAACAGCGCCGCTTCGCGCTCGATCGCGCCCGGCGTGGGCACCGCGTGCAGCACCAGCAGGAGGTGTCCCTCGTGCACCATTGCGCGTTGTTTGCCAGCGCTAGCGCCCATCCTGTCGCGAAACTTCTGAGGCAGCTCCCAGTTGTGCGGAATGACCTTCGCCATGCCGCCATCGGACGCACCCGAAGGCCCCCCGTCAACCCATGTGATGCCCGCCCTCGGTTGCACGCCGCTGGGCCCCTCCATTAAGATGCCCTTGGGCTTTCATGTGACTGATTCGGTTCCACTGTCGTCGTTGGTCACGGCGCTTCTGGCGGTGCTTTCGGGTGCCATCTTCGCGGCCGCCGACACGGCGCTAACCAGCATTAGCTCTCACCGGCTCGGCGCCCTCATCGAGCAATCCGAAGGACGCACCAAGGCCACGTACGAGCGCATTCGGCGTGACAACACGCGCCTTCGCACGAGCTACCTGCTCGGCCGCATCCTCGGTGTCACCGTCGGCGTCCTCGCGATCCAAGAAGCCGTCGGCGTCTACGCAGGCGACCTCTCTCCCTACGTCGCCGCGGTCGTTTCGCTGGTGTTCATCGCCGTCGCTTTAGAGGTCGCTACGACGCTCGGGCGAAAGCACGCCGATCGCGGCGCCGAGCTCTCGGCGCGCCTGCTGCGCCCCTTCGAAATGGCGCTCTTTCCCATCGCATGGCCCCTCGCCGCCCTCAGCGATCGCATGCGCCCCAAAGACAGCGAGCGCCCCGCCGACGTACGCCTCGCCGAAGCCGAGGTCGAAATCATGGTCGACGAGGTCGAGCGCTCGGGTCTCTTCGGCCACGAGCCCGCCGAAATGATCCGCAACGTGCTCGAGTTCGCCGATCGCACCGCCGACGAAGTGATGATCCCGCGCTCGCGCATCGAAGGCATCGAGGTCGACACACCGATCGAGAAAGTCGTCGCCATCGTGACGGAGAGCGGCCACTCACGTTACCCGGTCTTCCGCGAGCAGCTCGATCACGTGGTCGGTCTGCTTTACGCAAAAGACCTATTTCAAGCCATCGAACGCGATCGCACGGAGAGCTCCGGCGAGGTCACGACCACGTTGCGCGAAATCCTCCGCACGCCCGCCAAATTCGTGGCCGAGTCCCAGCCCCTCTCCAAGCTCCTCCGCGAAATGCGCGCGCAGAGGCAGCACCTAGCGATCGTCGTCGACGAGCTCGGCGGCGTCTCGGGCATCGTCACCCTCGAAGATGTCCTCGAAGAAATTGTCGGAGACATTCGCGACGAGCACGACGACATCGACGAAACGCACGAGGCCGAAGAAGAAGTCAAATCCGGCCGCGTACGGCTCGATCGACCGCCCAACGGCGCGAGCGCCTGAGCCGTCCCCCAAAAAAGCAACGCGCCCGGGCCAAAGGCCGTCGGGCGCGTCACCCCGCGTGAAGCATCTCCCGCTTATTGCTGGAGAGCCACCTTGTGCAGCTCGTTCGCGAGATCTTCGCCCATCTTCTGAAGTCCCGGCTTTTCGTTGGTCGGATCGCTCGCGTCGCCTTCGAGCGTCGTGCGCAGATCGCGTATGCCGTTCGCGAGCTTTCGAATGATCTCTTGGCTCGTGAGCATCGCCGTCGTGTCCGGATCCACGGGCACCGCGACCGGATCGGAGCCGCTGATGAGCCGCGAAGGATCGCCCTTTTCCCAGCGCGCGGCCTTCTTCTCCGCCTGTTTCACGCCCTGCTGAGTCTGCTGCGTGACAAGCACCGTGTAGCTAGACGGCCAGTCCTTGCCAATGCTGAAAGGATCCTTCGTTGGGACGAGCGAAGCGACCATCCCCTTGTTGTCTGAGCTGAGAAGCACCGTGTAGTTCACGACCGGGTCCTTCTTCTCGTCCCACGACTTCTGCACAGCCTTCTTGATGTCGGGAGCGCCGAGCAAGTTGCGAAGCTTGTCCTTCGACTTGTTCACGTCATCGACGGCCATCACGTAGTTGAACAGCATCGTCTGAACAGTCGACTTGAGGTTGCCGACTTGCTTGTGCTGCAAGTTGTCAATCGCAAACGGAATGTTGATTCCGCCGAGAGCCGTCACAAGCTCATCGGGGTATTGATCGGCGCGCAGTTGGGTCTCACCGGCCTGAAGCTTGTCCTTCAGCTCGACAATCTTTTCGTTGGCCGTTTTGACGTCTTTTTCGAGCGCAGCCGCCCCTGCGATGGCCGCGTAATCGTAGTCGTGGTCCTTCTTCAGACCGCCGATACCGAACCCAGCGGCCAATGCCGCGACGGCCGCGATCGCGACGTAGAGCCCGGTGCGCTTAGAAGCCTTGCGACGCTCCTCGTGGATCTCTTCGCCGATCTCCACCTTGATGGTTTGCGCCGCGGCTGAGACCGGAGCGGGCGGCGGTGGCGGCGCGGCAGACCGCCCTGGCGGTGCAAACGGCGACGCCAATCCGGGCAGCGGAATTGCGCCGGGCTGGCTCATGGGGGGAGCGGGAATGGGTACGGGCGTACCAGCGGCAGGGGGCGGCACGGCGGGCGGCGGGACAGAGCCCACGGAGGGCGCTGGAATGGCCCCCGGACTCGCTCCGGCAGCCGAGCCCCCTTTCCCTAGACGTGCCTTGAGGTCGATCTTCGGCTTCTTGGACTTGTCTTCAGACATCGGCTCCTCGGGACGAATCGTTTCGCTGAATGCACGAGCGCTGCGGCGACATCAGGCGGCTTACGTGGCCGCGCGACCAGCTCGCGCATTAGCTCGCAGCGAACGACAGCGGCAACGTAGCGGGGCGTGCGCACCCATGTCAACGCAGTGCAAGACGCTCGACACCGTGAAGCTCTGGATTGTTGGGGAGGTGTGACAAAACGATCAGCGGGAGCGTCTTTTCGAAGACACTCCCGCCGGTCGGTTCGAGGGGTCGGCTCAGGCTCAGGGCGTCGACGTGAAGGTCACCCAGCGGTCCTGGTGCAGAACGAAGCTGCTTTCAGCATCGAACGCCGGGTCCGCCGAGCCACCGCGGGCCCGCGAGACCTTCATGGTCACGTCGCAAGTGCCAGGCATTTCGCTGTCGGTCGGCTTCAGTGTGCCCGCGCCGACTTTGTAGGAGCCCGAGTCGCCGGGCACATCGATCGTCTCGGTGAAAATGCAATCGCCGTCGATTTCGATGGTGACCGTGTCGGCGCCGCTCCCCGCGTCCCACGTCACATCCATGTCTTCCGCCCTGGAAACGGTGTCGCCGTCGGAGGGTCCAGCGATGTCGAAGGGAGCAGGCAGGGTCCCGCGGCTATTCGGAGCCGGATCGTCCGACTCGCGCTCCAACCGCACTACGAACTCGGTATCGGCGGCGCCGGTCCCAAAGGACGCCTCGTATTCCCCATCGTCGACCGCCTGCATCGTCTTCTCTTCGCCACCGGCCGTCGCCACGAGGCGGTCCCCGCTGCTCAAGATAACGAACGTGTTGCTTTCGTCGCCGCCGGTCTTCAGGTCAACGTGGACGGTTGCTGATGTGGCGCTTTTCGCCGTGACGTCCATCACTGCCGCAATGCCGGCTGTCTTGATGTTTTGCGAGTCAATCGTTTCTTTGGCGCAGCCAACCGACGCAAGGGCAAGCGCTGCGCCCGCCATCAAGAACGAATACTTCATGCTCATTGGAAGTTCTCCCGGGCCTCGGCCCCGTCGCGAAGTTTAATAACGGCCCGCGTTAGACGAGCAATCGTCGGTCCATCATCAAGGTCAGCCAAAGAAAAACGCAATGGGCAGGGGCGACCTTCTCAAAAAACGCGACCGATGGTGCTCAGCCGAGCAGGTTCTTCATCAGTGGCGGGAGCTTCCGAGCATCGCAAACCCATTTTCCCGACGCCCCGCCGACAACGGCGCTCACCGCGCACGAGCCCGCCCGCGGCAGATGATCCATCCAATAGAGCTCGAAACGATCTTCCGCCACGATACGGCGGATCATGGGGTCCAGCGGCAGCACCAGCCCCTCGCGAAAGCGGGCCAAATACAC
>CAYLJT010000029.1:0-22725 GCA_964383995.1 uncultured Polyangiaceae bacterium | reverse complement strand
TCCCCAGAAGATCGCCTGGAGATGCTGCAGGGCTTGGGCATGAGCGAGCCCGCCCTCGCCACGTTGGCCCGCGAGGCCTATCGGTTGTTGGGCCTCCAGAGCTACTACACGGCGGGTCCCAAGGAGATCCGGGCCTGGACGATCCCCATCGGCTGTACGGCGCCGCAAGCCGCTGGCGTCATCCACACCGACTTCGAGAAAGGCTTTATTCGGGCCGAGGTGTACGGCGTCCACGATCTCGTTGCGCTGCGCAGCGAGGCGGCCATCCGCAGCGCAGGGAAGCTCCGCGTGGAGGGCAAGACGTACGTCTTTCAAGATGGCGACGTCGCCCACTTCCTGTTCAACGTGTAGGCGGGCGTGACCGGGGGCTGACCGGGCGGCGCGGCCGGGCGGCGCGGCCGGGGGGCGTGACGAGCGGCGTGACGGGGGGCGTTACTAGCGGCGTTACAGCGGGCCTGGCCGGCGGAGCCCGGGACGCGGTTAGCTCTCGAATCGGGGGCCGGTTCGTGCGACAATCGTCGCCATGCGCTTTTCACGCCTTCGTTTGCTCGCCCTTGGTCTCACCGGTCTCACCCTCTTGGCCTCGGCATGCGGCGACGACGAGCCGCCCTCTTCGACACCCACCTCGAGCTCGACGTCGAGCGGCGCGGGGGCCGGTGGCAGCGGGGTGGAGGGGGTGACCATCCCGGGCTTGAGCGACAAAGTGGAGGCGGTCTACGACGAGCACGGCATCCTGCATTTGAGCAGCACGACCGATGAGGACGGCTTCGCGGCGCTCGGCTATTTTCACGCGCAAAACCGCTTCTTTTTCATGGATTTCGTGCGCAACCTGGTGCGCGGTAAGCTCGGTGCGTTGGTCAAAGCGGGCAGCACCGTGCTGGAGCAGGACTACGTCAATCGTCAGTGGTTCACTACCCTTGAGGGCGAGCCCCTGGAACAGGCCCTGTACGACAACGCGAGCCCCGAGGTGCGCGGCTATCTGGACGCCTACGCGCGCGGCGTGAACGCCTGGATCTCCGACATGCGCAGCGGGAAGAACGGCGCGACGCTTACCACCGAGTACGACTTTGCGCTGATCGTAAAGGACAACATCCGCGATTGGGAGGTGGCCGATTCGGCGGCGGTGGGCCTTTATGTGCTGAACGACCTGTCGAACAACAGCGACGCCGAGCTTGCCATGGCCGAGCAAATGCCCCTGTTCGACCCTGCTCTCGCGGCCGATCTGTTCTCTGACAGGCCCGTGTTCGACGCGTTCACCACGGTCGCCGCGGGCGGTGGATCAGCCATGTTGTGGAGCGCGCCGGCCTCCCCGGCGCCCCTCCACCTGTTCAGCGAGGCGCGGAGCAAACAGCACCTCGTCGGCAGCGGCGCTCGCGCCGATGGCTCGGGCGATATTGGCTCGAACAACTGGGTGGTCGGGCCCAGCCAATCTTCCACCGGCCACGCCCTGCTCGCCAACGATCCGCATTTGTCGCTCACCAACCCGAGCATCTGGTTTCCGGTGGAGATCGACGCCAAGACCGACGGTAGCGGTCAATACCACATGGCAGGCAGCTCGTTTCCGGGGCTCCCGGCGGTTCTCGTCGGGCAGAACGAGACCATCGCCTGGGGTGTCACGACGACGTATTACGATCTTGCCGATGTGTACGTGGAGACCCTGAGCGCCGACGGAAAGTCTGTGATGTTCAAGGGCGCCGAAGTGCCGATCCTGGAAAAGGAATACAGCTTCGACAACGCGGCGAGCGGCAAGACCGAGACAAAAACCTTCCGCTGGGTGCCCCACCACGGCCCGATCGTGAGCGAAGACGCCGCGAGCGGCACGGCGCTCACCATCCGCTGGCGTGGCCAAGACGCGGGCACCGACCTCGACGCCTTCCTAGGCCTGGGCCTGGCCAAAACGGTCGACGAAGCCCGCGTCGCCGTGACGAAGGCGTCGAGCGCTGCGCAAAACTTCGTGATCATCGACACCGAAGGCTCCATCGGCTGGTATCCCTACTCGGACCTCCCCAACCGGCCCTGGGCCTCCTCGGCCCTGCCTCCCTGGCTACCCTTGCCGGGCGACGGCTCCGCCGAATGGGAAGGTATCCTGGCCAAAGAAGAGCTGCCGCAGCTCACGAACCCTCCGGCTGGCATGATCGCCACGGCCAACCAAGACATGACGGGCGCGAGCGCCGACGGCGATCCGCTGAACGACGGTCAGGCGGCGATCCAGGCCTACGACAAGGCCGACGGTACGCGCCTCCAGCGCATCTTGGACCGCCTTGAAGCAGGGGCACCTTCCCATACCGTCGACACCATGCACGACATCCAGGGAGACACCTACTCGCTGTACGGTGAGATCTTTGTACCGCCGGCCCTCGCCGCGGTGGCAAGTGCTACGCTGACGGCGGACGAGCAGGCCCTGGTGGACGCTCTGACGAGCTGGAATTATACCTGCCCAACGGGGCTCGACGGCAGTGATCCTGCCATGGCAGGTCTGGACAGCGACCCTACCGTGGTGTCCGAGTCGGTGGGCTGCACCGCCGCCCACGCGCTCATTTTTGCGACGCGGAGCGCGGCGCTGAGCGACGAGGTCGCCGAGGCTGGAGGCGTGTTGAGCGGGTCGTGGAGCTTGAACCTCGTGGCGCGCGCGCTGCGGGATCCGTCGCAGATCGCGACGGGTGAGCAACTTTGGGACGACGTCTCCACGGTCGGTGTGGTGGAGACGCGCGACGACATCCTGCTCTTGGCGGTAAAGAACGCGGCGGCGGCGCTGGCCCTGAACGGCACCCCCGACACCTGGCAATGGGGAAGGCTCCACACGTTGTCGCTGCGCAGCATCTTCGACGCCTTCGGCGTGACGAGCTACAACGACACGCCGCGCGCGGCGCCGGGCGGTCTGTCGACCGTCAATGTGGCGAGCCCGAGCCGAAGGAGCCAGCCAGACGCCGGTAAACCCTGGGATTTCGCGTTCGCCGCGGGGCCGTCTGTGCGCTTCGTGGTGGAAGCCGACCCGGCGGGCGTGCGCATGACGTACGAGCTTCCCGGGGGCAGCGACCTGCACCGCGAGAGCCCGTTTTACAACAATCTGCTCCCCGGCTGGCTGGTGAACGAGCCCATCCCGTTCGCGTTTGGCAAGGGCGCCGTGGAGAGTCCGGCGCTGACCGTGGAGGTCAGCCCCGCGCCTTAGGCGCTTAGGGCGTCCGGAGCAAGTGGACGTTGTAGGAGCCATGGGGTCCCTGGACGCTGCCGTCCAGGGCGTCGCCGTCGACCACCAGATCGAAATGATGGGTCGGTGCGAGGCTCGCCTCGCACCCCGACGCCTCGCAAATGCAAGGCGCCGGTTGGTTGCATAGCAAGATCTTGCCACAGTCGATGGGGACCATGGTGCCCGTGTTGGTGTCCAAAATGGTGCAGCCCGCGCCCATCAGGTCCATGGTCCAGGTGACCGCGGGTAGGCACGCGAAGGTGGTGGCGTTCAGCTCGTAGGACGTTTGCAAGACACACCAGCTCCCCCAGAGCTCAGTGGCGGCCACGGCGAATTGAGCGCGGGTCGCGCCGAGGATGGGAGCGAGCGCGGAGTAGTCGAACCCCTCGTACGGATCCAGGTACTCGATGGCGCCGTAGTTCGGATCCACCGGCTCAGGGTAGCTTACGTCGGGGTCCGTCGCGGGTGGGATGGTAGGTTGATCACCAAACCGCACGATGCCGTTGCCCTGAGCGTCGACGGTCAAGGTCATGGCGTCGGAGCCGGAGCGAAACTGATAGTTTTCAATGTAACCTACCCAGGTGCCGCTGAGCGACGCGGAGCTCGCGCCCCCGCCGCCGCTCGCGCCGCCACCCCCGCTGCCGCTGGGCCCCGACCCTCCCAGATCCACGCCTCCGGAGGTGCAGCCGGTGTGGGTCAAGGTGGCGCCAAAAAGCAGGGACGTCGCAAAAACGGCAAGGTGATTCATGGGGTTCTCCGGGGTAGGCGCGGACGGGAAGGTGGACCTCCTGGGTGAGTGGCCGCGGGCTGAGATTCCGTCATCGCTCCCCCGCGCAGGAAGCGTCGACCCGCGCTGCGTAGGGGGAGCCCGGGTGTTGCTTGCGAAAGCGCTCGCCAAACACCTTGGCCTCGGCCGTGCGTTCGGCTGCACAAAGCGCGACCACGCGCAGGGCGTCGCGCTCCGCGCTCAGCACGCCCGCGGGGAAGGTAGCGTCGAGCTCCCCAAGCAGGTGCAGGGTCTCTGCGGAGTCCCCATCGCGTAGAGCCTCTTGCGCCTGGCGCAGCAGCGCGAGCTCGGCGCCCAGGCTGCTTTTTCCCACGCTTTGCTCGGGGGAA
This sequence comes from uncultured Polyangiaceae bacterium, assembly GCA_964383995.1. Lineage (GTDB taxonomy): Bacteria > Myxococcota_A > Polyangia > Polyangiales > Polyangiaceae > CAYLJT01. Next base: position 18,422 of record CAYLJT010000029.1, on the reverse strand, counting down.
GGCGCCGAAGGCGGCTCGTCCAGGGCGGCCTGCGCCATGGCAAGGTCGGCGTCGCTGGCTGGTGGTAAGACGACCCGCGGCGCCCCGGGAGGAAATGATGGAGGCGTGGCTTGCCGAGAGGCGTCGCTGGGCGTCGGCACCGCTTCGGAGGGCGGCGGCGAGGGCAGCATGGCAGTGACCTCCACGGGGGGCGGCGCGACGGTGGAGGGGGCGCTGGGCGGAGGGCTTGAGGGCGCGAGGGAGGCCGCCGTGGAAAGCGCGGAGGCGGGCCGTTGACCTAACCAATAGCCGCCACCGAAAGCCACCAACGCCAGGCCGAAGGCGGCTCCCAGCAGGCCTTTGACCGAGACAATGACCTTGACACCGGCGCTCGGAGCGTGGGCCGGGCCCGGTGCGGGGGCCGCGGCGGGAGCCATGAGCCGCGCCATGACCAACGCTTCGAGGCGCGCGGCCTCCGCGGCGGAGGGGCCGTCGTTACGAGCGGCTCGCACCAGGTTCTGAAGGTCGTCGCCCATCACGTCACCCCTTCGTGGCTGTCATCGAGGTAAGCCTGTAGCTCCGCCCGAGCGAGGCGCAGGCGGGAGTAGACCGTGTTGACCTTGAGCCCGGTGGCCTCGACCACCTCGGGGGCGGTCATTTGTTCGATTTCCATCATGACGAACACCGCGCGCTTGTCCTCGTCGAGCGTCAAAAGGGCGCGATCCAGGCGGCGAAGCGCCTCGTTGTGCTCCAAGCTCGTGAGCGGGTCCGGCCCCGGGCTCGGAAGGTCGGGCGGCAGCTCACAGGGCTCGCCCTTACGCCTCACGCTGCGCCGTTGATCTCGCGCGACGCGGAGCGCGATTCCGAACAACCAGGTGCGCAAGCTGGAGCGACCTTCCCAGGTGGCAAGACGCCGATGGACGACCACGAAGACATCTTGCACGGCGTCGTCGAGGCTCGCGGCCGAGACCCCGAGGCGCCTCAGGTTGCGCCACACAAAGTCGATGTGCTCGCGGTACAGGTCGGCAAATTCGGGAATCGGCGGCCCGGGAGAAGCGGGGGTGTCCGGGATGGCGCCCGAGCCGGCTGGCGCACGCGGGGCCGGTAGCGAGACGGACGCCATGCGCAGGGAGTGGCCGGGACCGAGCATTTCCGTCACGGCAGGCGCACTTCGATGCCGAGAGCCCCCCGAGCGCTCACCTTTGGCGGTTGGTAGATCGCGCCAATCTCTCGCAAATCGAAGTGTTCGCGCCCCAGCGGCGTAAGGAGACCCATACTTCCAAACAGGCCCACGGAAGCGGAAAGTGGGTAGCCGACATCGAGCTCCAGGCCCGGCGCCAGCCACAGGGCCGACCCTTGCCGCGGGGCGTCCACACCAAACGCCGAGGCGGAGAGGTTGCCGAGCTCGAAGCTACCACAGGCCTCCACCTCCACCGTCGGTGCCCCGAGACCGAGACAACCGCGCAGGCCGCCCAGGGCGAGGCCCACCTCGGCGCCGGCCCCCGCGGGATTGTCTACCGTGGCGGATTGCTCGGCAAACATCGCGAAAAAGCCCTCGACGCGCAGGTTCGGCCAACGCAGCCCGAGGGCCGCGCCGAGCCCCGGGGAAGGGGATGGAAGGGCGGCCACGTCGAATAGTCCGAAGCCGCGCAGGGCCACGCGGACGGACGTCTCCGCATGGTCGGAGGGAAGGTCGCGCGCGGGTGCAGGCGCCACGCTGGAGGGAGGGGAAGGCGGTGCGTCCGGGTGCAGAGCGATGGCGACGATTACCGCGGTGGCCTCCGCAAGCTCCGCGCAGGTTGCAGCGTCCAGGCGGCGTTCCGCGCCTCCTACGGAGAGCTGTAGGGTAAGACTCCCCGTCTCCCTTGCCTCGATCTGAGCGTCGACGAGGAGGGGCCGCGCAGGCTCCGTCGTCGCCGGGGTCAGGGCGTCGATTTGCGCGAGCACGTCGGCCTGCGAAGGGCAATCGGAGGGGGCCGTCCAGGTGAGCGTCACCTGGGATGCGGCCTGTGCGTCGCTCGCCGCGCTCAGGGCGGCGACGAGGAGGGCGATCTTTACACCGTAGGTGCGGCGCACGCCGCCATGGTAGGCGATGGTCGGGGCTCTGTCGACGGCATCGTCAGCGTCTACGTTGCCACGGCCGCTGTCGTGCGAAGGCGCGCTTGGAGCAGCGAGCCGAACGCGAAGATGACCACGCCGAGCCCGAGCATCAGCGGTTGCAGCGGGCTTATCCAGCCGAGCATCCAGACCTGGACGGCGATCCAGGCGGTCAGCACCATGCCGACCACCAGATGGCCACGTCGCGCCCAGGGGCGGTGTAGGAACGATCCGGCGATGACCAGGATGGGCAACAAACCGTTCGCCACCAGCAAGAGCAGGCCCGGCACGAGCCAACTGGAGAAGGGTAGGCCAGGCATCTCACCAGGCAGCGGCATGCCCATCGGGCGCCCTGTAGGCGCCAGCAGGAAGCTTAGCCCTCCGTACAGCGCTCCGACCGCCACGAACGCCTCCACGCCCAGGAGCACGGCCAGGAGCGTGCGATTGACGCGCTCTTCCGCTTTGCGCTCCGCCGCGGCCAAGGGAAGGCGCCCCGTGGCCCGGCGCAACGAGCGGTGGACGTCGTGGACCGACCCTCCCAGAAACATCAGCGGGCACTCTCCCGCGACCACCTCCATGCCATGGGCGTTCGCGAAGTCGATGGCCTCCTGGCTCACCGCGCCCTCCCCGACACCGCGATGGAACCAGATGCGCGAGACTCCCGCCTGTTCGCAGTCGCGCGCGACCTGCAGCGCGACCTTGGGGGAGGTCATGAGGATGACGCCGTCGACGGGCTCTGGAATATCCGTCACGCGGGGGTAGACGGGCTGTCCGTCGATCTCCCCTCCCGCGGGGTGGACAGCCACGACGTCGTAGCCCTTGGTGCGCAGCTCGCCAAGCACGGCTCGGCTAAAGTCGTGCGGGTTGCGCGAGACCCCGGCGATGGCAAGGCGCTTTCCGGCGAGAAACCTAGTGATGCGGTCTCGGGTGTCCATGCCCGCATTTTGGGGCAAGAGGTGTTCCGCGCCTCGGGCTTGTTTTGGGGGCGAATTGGCACGGTCGCTGCGCCGCCGCCCGCAAGCGGTGCGCGCCTGCGCAAGGACGCGCTCACGGGCGATGTCTCGGACGAGCGCTTGCCGTCAGTCGGCGTGGTAGATCAGGCGCTCGTAGGTGGAGCCCAAGAAGTCGGGCTTGCCGCAGCGCCAGCCCGAGCTGAGCGCGCTCGCGCTGGTGTGCCAGCAGATGCGTTGCGCGCCGTCGGTGGCGCCGCCGCCGGGGTAGGTTTGGCTGTCGATGATGTCGCAGCTATTGCGGTTGATGACGCTGCCCTGCGGCGCGAAGCCCCAGGAATAGGAAGGTGTGTAGTACCAACCGACGCCGTTCGCGTTGTGGGGCGTTTGGCCGCTGCCCGTGTCGAACAGGACATCGGTGCGCAGGGCGTGAGCCGCGACCGAGAGCGTGGCCGAGCCCGTCGTGCGGCAGCCGAGCAAGAGGTTGGCCTTGCTGCAATTGGCTTGGATGGTGGCAAGGCTCGCGGTCGTGCCGTAGGTCCCTGAGAAGCATTGGGTCCAGCCCGTCAGGTTGGCGATGGGCACGTTCGTCGCGACGCCGCTGAAGGTGTACAGACAGCCCTCGTCGACCGTCCCGTCGCAGTCGTTGTCCAGACCGTCACCGCAGGTGTCGGTGGCGATGGCTTGTTGCTGCTGAACGCAGCCGAAGGCGGCTCCCTGGCAGGTCATGATGCCCACGCCGCACACGCCAAGCAGGCCCGTGGAGCAGCTCGTGCCCGCGCCGGGCGGATCGTCGGTTACGCCGTTGCAGTCGTTGTCGATGCTGTCGCAGACCTCGGCGCTCGGGGGGGTCTTCGGGAAGCAGTCGATGGTCGCGCCCTGACAGTCGATGATGCCCGCGGCGCAGGGGCCGAGCATGCCTGTGGAGCAGTCACCCCCGGTGCCTGGCACGGCGTCGTCGGTCAGACCGTTGCAGTCGTTGTCGACGCCGTCGCAGCTCTCTCCCACCGGGTTTTCGGTGGCGACGCAGGTAGGCGCCGTCACGCCATTGGTCGTGACGCATTGCAGGGTGCCCGGCTGGCAAGCTCCAAAGAGCCCGGAATCGCAGGCCGACCCGGACCCCGCGAAGCTCTCGTCGGTGAGCTGGTTGCAGTTGTTGTCGAGGCCGTCGCAGATCTCGATCGTGGGTTGGGTCGGGACGCAGTCGCTGGGAGCCCCGTTGGTGCAGGCAGGCACGGTGACGGAGCACGCGCCGACCCCGCAGGTGACGTCGGGCTTGTCGTCGGCGATACCATTGCAGTCGTCGTCCACGTTGTTGCACGTCTCGGTGTCTGGCAAGATCTCGTTCTTGCAAGCTCCCCAGGTCCCGGTAAGGTCGCAGGTCTGGGTGCCCGCGATGCAGGGACCGACACCCACGGTGCGAGGGGAGCCCGAATAACACGACTGGACCTGCCCATCCACGCAGGCGCAGTCTTCGTCGACCGTGCCGTCACAGTCATTGTCGAGGCCGTCGCAGCGCTCGTCACTGGGCTCGCACGCTTCTCCCCCGCTGCCGCCGCCTCCCCCGCCGCTACCCCCCGTGCCCGTGGTGGAGCTTGTATCGTCGCTCGTGTCCGAAGGGGTGGTCGCCTCCGAGCTGCAGCCACCGGAGACCAAGGGAATGATTGCGGCTATCGAAAGGAAGGCGAGGGCGATACGGCGCATACAGCTCCAAGTCTCCGTCGGACGGGCGCGACCTTCGCGTGCGAGACGGCTCGTTGGTGGACCTCGACAGTAGACGCGTAAGCGCGCGTCCCGTCAAGGCCCATGGCGCAGCGTCGTGACGCTTAATAGCGGCCTACCCTGGTTTACGCATCGGCGCTCGCCGCTGGACCTTCCATGTCAGGGCTTGGGGTGGTTCAAGAGGAAGTCCATCACCATGTCACCGAAGTAGTAATAGAGCCCTGGAATGTGGGATCCGCCGACGATGGACCATAGTACGACGGAGCTGCCGTCCTTGCATCCTGTATAGTTTTCGACCTGGGTCTCGGCGCCATCGAGGGAAAACTCCAGATCGAGGGGCTCCCCCGCTGTCGGGTCGACCGCGCAACCATCGAGCTCGGCCCAACGCGCCATGGTCGCGGCGACGCTTGGGTAGGCGGCCGAACCTGGAAATCCTCCAGGGGCGCCCAGATCTTCCCCACCTTCGTAGTGGACGGTGTCATCCGCGGTGCCATGGACCTGAAGGACGCTGACCGGCTCGGAGGCCGCGCACTGCGAAGTGTCGAGCTGGAGGACCCCGGCGAGCGTAACGATGGCGGCGATGCGGTCGGCGTGCTCGCACGCCATTCGGTGGCTCATGAAGGCGCCGTTCGAGTGCCCCGTGAAGTAGACACGACGGGGATCGATCCGAACTTGGGCGGAGATGGCGTCGACGAGGCCGATCAGGTAGGAAGAGTCGTCGACATCGGCCCCCTCGAAGTTGCAGCAAGCGTCGGTTGCATTCCAGAAGTCCCGACCCTTCGAGTCCGGCGTGCCGTCGGGGGCGGCGAAGAAGGCGCCCCGTTCGAGGGCGACGGTGGAGTATTCCAGGTAAGTATCTTCCAGAAAACCCGTGGCGCCGTAACCGTGCAGAAGGATGACCAGGGGAGCCGCCATCTCCCCCGTGTAGGACGGAGGCACGCGCACGGTGACCGGACGGCTACCCCCGACCACGAAGTCGGGGATTGGGCCCGCGGTCGATGTCCCCTCGGCGCCGCAGCCCAGGGTAGCGACCGTGCTGACGATGCAAGCGAGGAGCTTTCCGTAGGGGCGTTGAGACATGGCTACCTCGAAACGCTGGAGTGGGGCCGTGGACACGGCGCTGTGGCGAAGTCAGGGTGATCGGTTCGTCATTCCGTCATGAGTAGAGTAGGTGGTCAACACGGGCAACAGCAGTTCTTCAAGGGCTTCTTGAAAGACGCCGAAGCCCTTCGGGCAACGTTTCGCCAGTTCGTCGACCTTGATGTGCTCCGCCAGCTTTCGATAGTGCTCGGGGTAGTCTCCTTCGATTTCGTAGGACTCCTCGAACAATCGATGCAGAGTCGCTTTGGGGTCATCGTCATCTTCTGGGTCGGTGGGCGTGTGGCTGGGCCCTTGCCCAAAACATCCTCGAAATGCCGCCATATCGGCGATCAACCAGGCCTCGATTTCTTGAATGCACACACCTACCGCCGCGCCCTCGACACCGTTGTCCCTCAGCCACCCAAGAATATGGTCGCGATCCCGCACGTTCTCCGCGTTGCCGTCTTGATCCCAAATTGCCACGACGAATGTGTCGGGGTGATCGCGTCTGCATCGCGCGATTTCTCCGAGAATCTTCTGGCCGCGAGCGCTCAGCTTGAGAGACCGCTCCTGGCCAGACTTTCTGAATGCGTACCGTCGTTGGACGCGCTCGGAGAGACGCAGTGGGGCGCTGTCGCGGGGAAGCAGGTCGTCAAGGGTCGAGACCGGAAGGTGTTTTCTAAGGACGCCTCGAATCAGAGGTACGACGGGCGTGTCCGTCGCCCCCTCGACCCAACATTCGATCTTCAAGAGGACGCCCCTTGTTTCGCCAGGAAGTCCTCTCCCTCATTAACCCAGATCTCACCCGGTCCCTGGTAAGTCAGGAGGCGGTCGAGGTTGTCTGCTTTGTTGAACTCCGTAATGGTAGTCCCACCGCGCTCGCCTCGGCGAACGACGCGGATTTCGTTGGGAAGAATCTCGTTAAGCAAGATCGGGGAGTGAGTCGTCATGAGCACCCGCGTGGCGGGAACGCCGTGCTTGCCAACCGTGAGATCACGAATGAGCGAAACAACCTCCTTGAGTAGCGCAGGGTGGATTCCGGTCTCGGGTTCTTCGATGATCAGCAGGCCCTCCGAGGCCGTATGGATCAAGTAGAGGTAGGCCAAGTACAGCAACACGCCGTCCGACATCGCGTCTCCGCTCACCCGCGCACCACTTTTCGTGCGCAGCTCAATGGTGTAGCCGATGTCCTTCTGGTCGCCAATGCCCACCTCGATTTCGTCGATGTCGATGCCGCCGACGAAAGGCATGGATCGTCGCAGGGACGTTTCGATTCTTTCGTAGATATTCCGCTCCTTGCGTAGCAAGTCGAGTAAGGCGTGACTCAGCCCCAGGCCTGTGGGCGAAATGCGCATCCTGGCTTCGCCGAGAAAAATTCTGGTCGCACGCAATGGAAGCGGTCTACGTAGGTCTTCCGGACGAAGCACAAAGCGCCGCAATGAACGCGCCATATTCGCAAGGGGGCGTGCGGGCTCCAGGAAAGTACCAAAGCGAAGAAAATCCAAGGGGGAGGTCCCGTCGAGTTTGATGCTGTGGCTATAGAGCAAGGGAAGGCTAGAGTTTGTCCATGGGACAGGACCTTCCATGACCCCCGCCTTGTTCCTGAACGTGAACTCGTCCAACGCACGCGACGCGTTCACAACACCAGCGGTCAGGGTCTCGTCCGAGACCACGGCGGCGTAGGGTCGATGGAAGCGGACGTCGCTCGTGAAGTGGAACGGAGCTTCGTCGAGAGCACCCTCCAGCTCGAAGTGTATGGGCCCACCCTCGCCCTCGAAGGTGACCTTGCGATGCGCCTCTTCGTCCGGGAAGACGTCTTGCCAGCCGCGATCCGATCTGCATGCCGACCCGAGGGTCGCCAGGGCTCGTAGTAGCGTGGACTTGCCGGAGTCGTTGGGTCCCACGAGGACCGTCAGCGGTGAAAGTCGGATGTTCACGTCGCGGAGACAGCCGAAGTTTCGGACCGTGATGCCGTTTATCTGCGGTGGCGTGGGCGAAGCCATGGGATGCCCCAGGCTACCACGCTCCTCTTCGGCCGAACAAGACCGCAGCCTCAGGCCCGGCAGGCGGAGCGCTCCGGTCCCGTTCCCCCGACGATCGTCCCCTGAGACGTAGCGTTCGTTCTTTTCGACGAAGAGCGAGGCGCGGTGAGCCTTCGCGATCCGTGAAAGGCAGGAAATTTCGGCGGAAGTACCGACTTCGTCCGCTGGTACGGCGCGTGCGATTGGGGGGGCAACGACGCGGGACGAGCCCGCGCCGTTGGGGAGCCCGAGGAGAGCAGCATGGACCGAACGCCCGACAGTCTCGCACGGACCGCGCCTTTGAGCGAGCGCTTGATGGCTCTTCGCCTGGCCTTGCCTGACCTGATCGTCCCCGACGCGCAGGCGCGCCTGCTGGCCACGGTGTCTCCGGCGGTTCAGAACGTCGGCGCCATCGCCGCTTGCGACGACCTCGATCAGGTCCGTCTGGTCCAGCAGATCTGCGCGGAGCTCGGCCTGTCTTACCGTTTTCCAGAGCACGCGTCCCGGGGGCCTTGCGACGTGTTGATCGACCTCTTCCGCGTCTGCTGCTCCCTCCCTGTTGCCTGCTGAGGACCGCCCATGAGCACCCCCGAGCCGTCTGCTGCCAACGTTGCCGCGCCCGCGAGCCTCGCCTGGATGGAGATCGCTAGCCGCCTGGTGTCCGAGTCCCTCGACAGCTTGTACCCCCGGGATCCCAGCCGCAGTCAGATGGTGGCCATGACCACCGCGGGCTGCTTCGACGAGTTCCTCGACGGGGTCGAGACGAGCCGCTTCAAGGCCGCGATCGTGGACCCTGTCCGAGACATCATCGACCGCGGAGGGAAGTGCTGGCGACCTTACCTGAGCCTGCTGGCGTGCCAGGCGGTGGGCGGCGACGGTATCGAGCTCTTGCCTTGGTTGGGCGTCCTGGAGCTGCTCCACGTGGGCTCGCTGATCGTGGATGACGTGGAGGACGACTCGCCGCGACGGCGGGGGGGGCCTGCTTGCCACGTGGAGCACGGCCGCGCGACGGCGATCAACGCTGGTACGAGCGCGTATTTCGCCATCGACCGCATGTTGACCGGCTTGCACCTGCCGGCGGAGGACGAGGTCCGCATCTACCGCGCCTTCTTCTCGGCCATGCGCGCTTCCCACGCCGGGCAAGGTCTGGACATCGATGGTCGCCCGTCGAGCTACGGCGAGGCGGTTGCGTCTGGCAACAGCGGCGCGCTGGAGAGCGAGGTGGTGGCCGTGCACCGCCTGAAGACGGCCTTGCCGGGCGCGCTCTTCGCCAAGATCGGTGCCATCGTGGGGGGTGGCTCCGAGGCTCAAATCGAGGCCCTCGTGCGCTACGTGGACGCGGTGGGCGTGGCGTTCCAGATCGGCGACGACGTGCTCGATCTGGGCGGCTTCCAGGGCTCACGCAAGCGGCGCGGCGACGACCTCCGAGAAGGGAAGGTCAGCTTCCCGATCGCCCGCGCCTTCTCCCTGCTTCCAGCCGAAGGACGCAAGCGCTTGCAGCGGCTGCTCGAGCGCGCGCGTCGCGGTGACCAGGTGGCTGTGGAGAGCGCGATCGAGGCGTTGTTCGAGTCGGGCGCCGTGCAGTCTGCCATCGAGCACGCGGAGCGGCTCGTCGACCAAGGCATCAAGCAGCTCGCCGCTCACATCGACGACGGCCCCGCGCTGCAGGCGCTCCGCAGCTTCGGGCACGCGCTCGTGAGCCGCCACTACTGACCTGGAGAGCGACCCGGGAGATACGTCATGAATACGGCCATACCTCGCCCACCCTTGGATCCCCGCGGCCTCGTCGGCGCCGCGCGGGAAGACTTCGTGAAAGACCTTTTTGCCGCGCACGAACGGATTTTCGACGGCGTGGACCGCTCCACCTTCGAGCACTATGTCCTGGACGCGCCCTCCACCCGCACGCGGATTCAGACCTACCACGACCAGACCGGCAAGACCGTGGGTTACGCCGCGGCGCACTTTTACGAACGCCGCGTGCAGGGGCGGAGCGTGACGATCTTGCGTGGTCAGTTGGGTCTGGAGCCCGCCTACCGGGGAGGCGCGGCGGTGGGCCGTTTCGCGTTGAGCGAGGGGCTCGCGCACCGCGTGACGCACCCGCGAAGCGAGCTCTTCTTTTTGGGCTGCCTGGTGAGCCCTGCCAGCTATTGCATGTTCGCGCGGCGGGTAGACGACGTGGTACCGCACTGGCAGCGACCTCAGCGTGTGGAGGATGCGGCGCTCTTGAGGGACGTCGCCGAGGCCTGCGGCCTCAAGCCGCTGTCCGAGACGAACCCGTGGATCTGCGCCGTGGGGTGGCGGAGCCGAGAGACCCCGGAGGAGAGGCGCCGATGGCAGAACAGCGACGATCCGCGGGTGCGCTTCTTTCTGGAGAAAAATCCTGACTACAGCGAGGGTTTGGGCCTCTTGACCATGTTTCGAGTGGCCCTGCCTACCATCGCCAAAGCGGGGATCCGTCTCGGCTGGCAGGCCGTCGAGCGAGCCGGACTGCGGACCGTGGGCCTCGCGCCTTGGGGCGCGGTCTAGGCGGGCTTGCCAGAAAGGAAGGGCCCTTTGTGTGGCTCTCTAGGCGGCCGCTGTGATATCTCAGGTGCTTAGCCATTGATCGACCAGGTCCTAGGTGGAGGTCCAACGTGCAAACCAGCGAAAACATCGTTCATCGGCCCGTCGCTAGCAGCTTCCAGCTCGACGTCGGCGGCTTCGTCATGCGGGACGGAAATGGTCAGACCATCGGGTACGTGTTCGTGGAGTCGGACGGCTACGCCAAGACGGAGCACTGGATCCTGCTGTCGGAATTTCAGGCACCCGGGGCCGCGCATCAATCCACCCAGTGGCGCTTGGAGCACGACGCCGAGCGTTGGGAGCGCCTCGATGCGTTCCTCGAATTTGCGCGGGGCATGCGCGAGAAGGTGGGCAAATACATCGTCGCCACCTGCGTCGAGACCGAGCTGTAGGTGCGCTTCGAGCCGCCGAGGAGGGCGTCGTCCGAGACAAGCGGGTGTTCCTGAGCGCAGGTCAGTCGCCGTACGCCCCCTCGCGCATGGCGGCGATCATCGTGCCCAGGGCGTCCTTCGCGTTCGCTGCCATGAAGGGCGCGTAGATCTCGAACGTGCGTGGCAGAACGTCCGAGCGGAAGCCCCGCCGAATGTACTCGATGCGCTTCTCCAGGGCGTCTTCTTCCAGCACGCCCTTGCCGCGGGCCTTGCGCCAGAAGCACCACAGGCCAAACCAGACCAGGGTGGCATGCACGGCAGCGTGGATGGACAGGCTCCGACCCGACCACGCCGATTCGGCGCGCGCCGCCGCGCAACGGGGGCCACGGTCAGAGAGCAAAGGATAGCGTTCTTCCACCACGTAGATGACGGAGTGGATGCTCTCGTGGACGAGACCTTCGGCGGTGGAAGCGAGCTTCTTCTGCCGAATTTGCGGGTTCACGAGCACCATGCGGCCGATGTAATACTCCACCGAGGAGGCCGACCAAGTGTCCGTGCTGGAGGCGTTCTTTCGCATCACGAGGGTGCGCAGAAACTGGCGGATCAGGTCGAAGGCGCCGGCGTCGATGGCCCTTACCCAGGCGAGCGCGGTGCGTAGACCTTCCAGCGTGCCGGTGACTTCGGGCCAATCGAAAGCGTCGTGCTTCACGAGGATGCCGTCGAGCGGGCGGATGGCGTGGACGCTGTAGTAGTCGACGACCGTGTTGCTCTCCAGGGTAGGTGCGACAAATATCTGGTCCGCGCATGGGGGAGCGTCGAAGGGTCGCGGGGCTTCGAGCCGCGCCGGGCCTCCCGGGAAGTAGGCGTCGCCGAGGGCGGTCCAGACACCTCCTTCGGGCACGATGCCCTGGCCGAGCCGAGCGTGCTCGGCGATCAGCGAGTTGCGGATGAGCAAGTAGTCCGTAGCGGGGTCGTCGAGCAGGACGTTTCGCACCATCGGAGAGGCCAGGACGCGCTCCCTGGCGTCAACGGGTAGATCGCTCCAGAGCAGTTCCAGCTTGGCACCGATTCCCGCCTTCGAGAACCCGGCGAGCATCCGCGCGAAGCGCTGCCGTTGGGTCTCCTGGTAGGCGACGTCATAGCTGTCCACGAAGGGCTGCCGCTCATTCCAGGTCAGGTGGCGGAGGACCTCATGGTAGATGCCGGGATCGACGTCCAGATTTCCTTGCTTCGCTCCGGCGCTCTCGATGTCCAGCGGAGCGGCGGCGGGCGCGCGGAGGGCGAGGGCCGCGATGGTCTCGTATTGCGCGGCCGTCAGACCGAGCGTGCCCTCCAATACGTTCACGTTGGGAATGGGGCGCTTCGCCGCGATCAACCGCGCGGTGATGGGAAGAACCCCAATGTCTCGGACAAGATCTGCGAGCGACCCCTCGTTCAGCAGCTCCAGGATCGGTCGCGTGGGTCGAGGCGCACTGGGGGGCGCGAGCGGCGCCTTCGAAGGCTCCGGGGCTACGCCCGTGCCCGCCGCAAACCTTGCCAAGGCCGACGCCGCGTCCAGGATCCCCGCGCCGAGCCCGCGATCGGCAGCCGCCACCGCCCCTGCGTCGAGGGCTTGGCGAACGTCCAGCACGGACGCGTCGCTTCGTGCGGACAAAAGCAGCGCGGCCACGGCGGCGACGTGGGGCGCCGCGTACGACGTGCCCGCGTCGCTGCGCGTGCCGCCACCCAGGTTGGCCGAGGTAAGCTTTCCAGAAGCGTCGTCGGAGCCGCCCGGCGCGGCGATGTCAACCTCGTCTCCAAAGTAGGAGTACACCGCGCGCCTGCGATCGGGACCGACGGCGGCGACGGAGATGACCTCGCGGTAGTCCGAGGGATAGTGGGGCTCGTTCTCGCGTTCCGGCCAGTTGCCCGCGGACGTCACCACGACGACCCCGTGCTCGACGGCGTCGCGGACGGCGTCACGGATGAGCGCCACGTCGCCCGATGTTTTCCAACTGAGGTTCATGACGACCCGTGTTCCGGCGTTGGCTTTTGCCGTGGCGAGCACGATGGCGTCCCGCCTGCCCAGGTAATCGTGACGTCCGCCCGACAGGGGCACCTTGAGCGGTAAGATTTTGCAACCGGGGCACAACCCTCGAACGCCGTCCTTGCCATTGCCGGCCAACAGCCCAGCGATGAAGGTGCCGTGTCCCAGCTCGTCCTTGGGGTCCGGTGCGTCGCCTTCGACGAAGCTCCACGACTCGTCCGCGGGCCGCGAAAGGAGCGCTCCGGCAAGCGCAGGATGGGAAGGATCGACCCCCGAGTCCAGCAGCGCGACCAGGACCTCCGGTGATCCCGCGCCCAAGCGGAGGGCCTCCGAAGCATTCACGAGCCTCAGGTTCCAAGCCAAGTTGGCGGCCTCGACGTCGACGCCGCGCGGGTCGGCTTCCAGGTCGTCGAGCCCGAGGTAGCTCGGTTCCGCGAACCTTACCTCCGCCGCAGCGTTGAGCGCCTCGACGGCCGCTCCGACGCCCCCCGGATGGCGGCTTTCAAGGGGCAGACGAAGCGCATACGCGAGGCCGTCGCGGGAGCTTCGGGCCACCAGGCCGCCGATGCCCTGTACGATGCTCTCCCTGCGTTCCTTGGCTGTGCCGCGTGCGAAGACGACATTGACGAACTTGGTGTCGACGAAGCGAAGGCCCCGCCGTTGATCGCGCACGCTCGGCGCGATCTTGCCACGATAGCGTTGCTTGAGCCGAGCCCACGCGACGGCCCCCTCGCTCTCGGGCGCACAGAACGCCTGGTGCGCAGCCGCGGCGCCCTTGGGGGCGAGCGGCGCGTAGCCTGAGCGGGTGAGAGACCCAGGCACCGATTCCAGGTCGGGCTCTCCATGCTTGAGCACGACCCGATCGGTGCTGGGCGATAGCTCCACCCGCTTTCCAGATTGCTTGTCACAGTAGGTCAGGCGAGGGACGAAAAAGCGCTCCGCGAGCCGCGACCGAACGGGCTCGGGCAACCAGGCGATGTCTTCCAGCGAGTAGAAAGGCCTCGACAGAAGCAGCGCTTGGGCATCGGTTGCCTCGAGCCCTGCGTCGAGGAGATCCCTCTCTTCAACGCTGTTCAGATCGCGACGGGAGCTCATTTCGGTACGACCTTGGAAGGCTCGCTGCCGCCGCCCTCGGTTTTTGTCTCGGTCTCGGTGCCACCGCCGTCTTTGTGGGTCTCCTTGTGGACGTCCTTCTTGCCACCCGTCTTGTGGATCTCCTTGTGCACCGTTCCGCCGCCGGTCTTCACGTTGACGTTGATGTCCGGCAAGTTGATGAGCCCCTCGGCGTCGCTCCCTTCGCCGGTGTTCATGGTGAAAATGGACCCGATACCCGCCTCCACCGTGGCCCGCAATGCGCTCGACAAGGGCGCACGTGGCGCGCTCTCTTCCGCCCGTGCCTTCTCCACCGCGTCGGCGATGGCCGGCTTGGCGTAGGCGAAGACCGCAAGCAAAAGGGCGTATTCGCGATCGCTCAGGACGCTGGAAAATTCGTCGAGCTTCGCGGTGATGTTGTCGACATCGTCTTTTGTGAGATAAATTTCCGTGATCATAGGCACCTCGTTCGGTTGTATGAAACGAGGCCTCGGGCGCTGACACGGCGCGGACGTTTTTCGCAACCTCCCTTTGAGCTCCCAGGACCAACCATCCCATCTCCCACCCCCATCAAGAGGCACCATGGCCACGAGCTTCGCCGCGCAAATTCGCCCCCTGTTCCGTGACAAAGACATCGACTCGATGAAGATGTTCGGCAACTTCGACCTAGGCAGCCACGGCGACGTGAGCAAACACGCGGCCGCGATCCTCTCGCGCTTGAAGGCTGGAAACATGCCCTGCGACGGCAAGTGGCCCGCGGCGCAGATTGCGCTGTTCGAGCGGTGGATCAACGAAGGGAAGCACGCTTGAGGGAAGGGGGGCGCCCGGCCGAGAGTTGGCTGCGCTCGCGAGAGAGCGCGAGAACTTCCGCCGGCTTCTCGAGCCGGTCCAAGGCGACATAGTCTTCGGTCTCGCCACGTTTCTGGAGTCCATCGACGTCCGTACTGCCTATCCGTTGCTGCTGCTGCTATTGGACGCAGCCCTCGACGACGAGCAGTGGAGATCCATCTCGACGATACTGGAGTCGTATCTATTACGGCGGGCAGTGCTCGGTTGGACCACCAAGGCGTACAATCGAATCTTTCTGAATCTCGCCAAGTCACTGCGCGCGGCCGCGGCGACTCCACCCGGTCAGCGACGTAAAATTGCGCTTGCGCGGCGACACAAGTGCGACTACATTTGTGGTCGCGATGCGTTTCGCAATCCGGTTCGCGGTTCTCGCGCGATCTCATTTGACTGACATGCGCCCGTTCGACAGGAATCGCGTCCTCGACGAAATCGACGAGGAGCTTCGCGCGAGCCCGATGACGGTGGGCGCTCGGCGGAAGATTCTCATCGGTGCGACACCATCCTTCGAGCATGTTCAACCCGTATGGCAGCTTCGCGTCGGCGAATTTCGCGTCATCTACGATGTAGATCGCGAATCTCGAACTGTAACCGTTCGTGCGGTGCTCTACAAAGGCAAGAAAACCACCGGGGAAATTCTATGAAAGTGCTGGCCATGCGGGACGCGAAAACTGGATTGAGCTCGACGCTCGACGAGGCACAAAGCGAGCGTGTTCTCATTACGCGAAACGGCAAGCCTTCGGCGATTGTTATCGGTGTTGAGGGCCGGGATTTCGAGGACGTCCTGCTTATGTCCAATCCGAAGTTCTGGGAGATGATCGAGGCGAGCCGAGCAAATCCGCGGACGTTTTCCATGGAGGAGGTGCGGGCGCACTTCTCGGAGAAAGACACTCCGGGCGCAGAACCGTCGCAAAGCAAGCGTGCCGCTGCGCCCAAGAAACCGCCGAACAAGCCACCGCAGCCGACGAAGCCCGCGCGTCAAACGGGGAGGGGCTCTGTGGGATCGTGAACGGCTGATGCTCTGGTAAAGCCATCTGGCGGGCCCGGCGGTTGAACGGCAGCCCTTCTACCGAGCAGAGGAGAACCTGGACTCTAGCTTGTGGGGCGAAGGCTTCCTTTCAGTTCTTCGGAATAGCTCGCGGTGACTGGCGGACGCCTTGGAGACGCGGATTGAGGGGCTCGCGCCACGGGCTAAGCTGACCACATGGCTGACCATCTTGATGACGTCACTTTGCCGAAGTTGTGGCAAGTTCAAGAGGCGAAGGCTCGTTTCAGTGAGTTGCTCCGGGCAAGCTTGGAAGATGGCCCCCAGACCGTCACCCGACGGGGCGTGCCGCTCGCCGTGCTCGTTTCTGTTGAGCGGTGGAATACCCTGCGAAAAGGTACATCGCCGACCTAGAAGGATCTGCTGCTCTCGGACGACGCGCGTACGAACCACCTGGTGCCGCCTCGCGAACGGCATCGCCAACGCCCCGTCGTTCGTGCTCCTTTACGCCCATGTTCTTGCTCGACACGAACGTTGTTTCGGAGCTCCGACGCCCCAAGCCGCATGGCAACGTTGACGACGCTGCGGGCGAGAGAGAATGACGTCCGAGGTTAGGACTACTTGCTTCGCGGCGGAGTCCAGAAGGACCTGAGAGCGTAGCGACGTCAATGCGTCCTTCGTGCCGGACTTTGCGATCTTCGAACGATTCGAACGCGTACGCGCTACACCCGAATAGCCCAGCTCAACGCTTCATGCATCGACAGCACGTCCATCCGCAGGTGCCAGTGTTCCTCGGCCACGCCCTGTGTAAGCTTGTCTCGGACAGTCTTGGACACATCCCGCGGAGATCCCCGCGCTTTGCGCAATAGGCCCAAGGTCTGGGCGCCGATGCCTGGCACGGGGCAGGCTAGGGCGTGGGTCTCCAGGGCGTCTTGTTCGGCTTCGCCCAGGGTCGTTCCGCCTACGGCGATGGCAAGAGCTTGGGCTAGCGCGGCTCCCCAGGGCTGGCCTAGGGCTGTCCAGATGGCCTCTGCGCGTTGGGCTAGGCCTTTCGCTTCCTGGCTGTCCTCTGCTCGGTAGGCGATGGCAGCCTCGTTGAGGCAGATGACCGCTTCGAGGTCCCTTGCGTCGAGCAGGGCCACGGCGTCGGCTAGGGCGCGGTCGGGCTCTAGCTTGGCCTCACTGCGGTAGGCGGCTGAGCGTTGGAGCCAGGTGGCCCTGGCTTCGTGGAAGGAGTGTCGCCATGTCTCGGACAACGTTAGGGCCTGTTGGGCGGCCTCCATGGCCTGTTCGAAGAGGAAGGCTTCGAGCAGGGCGGAGGCGCGGTTGAGCAGCGCGTTGGTGCGCAACGGAGGCCAGAGGCTCGACGCGGCGGCCGCGGCTTGCAAGCTGGCTGCCTCCACGAAGCGACCTTCCCGGTAGCGTAGGCGGCCTTGGAACGACGCTAGCTCGGCCTTGGCCAGGGGGTCCGAGGTTTGCTCGGCCCAGGCGGCGGCGCGCGCTACGACCTCTTGCTCGCGCGCTAGCGGCGCGCGCCGCGCGGCCAGCACGCGGATGCTCCAGGCCCGCCGCTCCAGGGCGAAGTCGTCGAAGGGCGCGAGGGCCTCGGCCACGGAGAGCGCGTGCGCGTCGAAGCCGCTGATGGAAAGGGCCGCGCGGACCAGCTCTGCCAGGTGCGTGAGGTGGGGCGTTTGCGGCTCGATGCGGCAGAGCTCGTACAGCACCCGATCGAGGGGAGGCTTGACACCTTCCACGAGCGCGATCTCCACCCACAAGGTCATGATCGCCTCGGCGATGGCAGGAGGCGCGGATGGACGCAGCGCGCGCCAACCCTCCGACAACGCGGCCACGGCCATGCGCAGGTGCCCCTCTTCGGCGAGGCGTCTACCCAAGGCTAGGACCTCGGCGGCGATCGCGTCGTTGCCAGAGCTACTGTCGCGATGCCCGGCGATCAGGTGGAAGACGCGCCCGGGCGTGCCCATGGGGAGGGCGGCAGCGATGGCAAGGTGGGCCGCCGCGCGGCGGGCGGCAGGCCAGCCGTCGAGGCCGCGGGGCTCGGCCAGGGCTTCGAAGCGGCCGTCTACCATGCGTTGCGCCAAGCCCTGGGAAATCAGCTCCGCGAGCTCGGCCTCCACCTTCCAGCGGGGCTCCTTGCTGGCGGCGGTCAGCGCGCCGAGATCTGCGCGGCCGCCGAAGAGCGCGAGCCAGGCGAGCCACTCGTCGAGGTGGGCAGGGCGCGGAGGTTGTCCGGAGCCCTCCGAGGGGGAAGGTAAGACGGGCGTCCAGAGACCCGCCAAAAAGACATCCAGGACGTCGCGGTCGACGCGCAGTCGGCCGTCGTCCCAGCGGGCGACGCCGGCGCGGACCCAGGCGGCAACCTCCTCGGCGACGCGGGCGGGGAGCCCTTCGCTCCGCGCGTAGAGCACCCGTGCGCCGTCCTCGGGCAGGTGGATCAAGCGATCGGGTCCAGCGAACAGACCGCGCAGGGCGGCCTCGTCGAGGGGCGAGAGGACGAGGGAAGGTCCGTCGGTCGGCGCGCCCTTGGGCAAGGTGCGGAGCACGGAGCCCGCCGTGCGGCACGCGGCGATCAGCGCCGCGGAGGCCGGCTCGACGCGATCGGCGTCGACCTCGGCGAGCACGGCGGCCGCCGCCAGCGCCTCGCCGAGGGCCTGGCGCAGCGCCGCGGCGAGC
>CAYLJT010000028.1:0-22906 GCA_964383995.1 uncultured Polyangiaceae bacterium | reverse complement strand
GGCGATGGCGCGGGTGCGCTCCATCTTCGGTGTCGAGCTGCCGCTGCGGGCCTTGTTCGAGGTCCCCACGGTCGAGGGGCTCGCGGCGCGTATCGAGCGTGCGTTGGGCGTGGACGGCGCGGCGACCCTGCCCCGCCTTCAAGCCGTGGCGTCCGAGACACGGACCCGAGCCCCGGCGTCTTTTGCCCAGCAAAGGTTGTGGTTTCTGGATCAGCTCGCGCCGGGCCAGGCGCACTACAACGTGCCCATCGCGCTCCGTCTGCGGGGCGCCCTCGATCGCGGCGCGTTGGAGCAGGCGTTTCGCACGTTGGAGCTTCGGCACGAGGCCCTGCGCACGACCTTCCAGGTGGTGGACGGTCAGCTCCAGCAGTGCATGCGAAAGGAGCCATGCTTGCGCCTCGCTGCCCGTGTCGTCGACGCCGTCGAGGTGCAAGACACGGCGGAACGAGAGGCCCAGGCTCCCTTCGATCTTGCCACGGGACCCCTGGTGCGCGCGACGTTGCTGGAGGTTTCGCCCAGCGAGCATGTGTTGCTCTGGACGCTGCACCACATCGTCGCCGACGGTTGGTCGACCGACATCCTGGTGCGGGAGCTCGGCGCGCTGTATCAGGCCTCCGTCGCCGGGAAATCCGCGCAGCTCCCGGCGCTAGCGATTCAATACGCCGACTTTGCGGTGTGGCAGCGAAGCTGGCTGGCCGGTGAGGTGCTGGAGGCCAAACTGAGCTATTGGCGAGCGCAGCTCCGCGACCTGCCGCCCGCTCTCACGCTGCCCAGCGACCGGCCGCGCCCCGCCGTCCCGAGCTACGCGGGCGGGGCTGTCCCCGTCGCGCTCTCGCCCAAGCTCTCCGCGGCGCTCCAGGCCCTGTGCCGCCGCGAAGGCGTCACGCTGTTCATGGCCTTGCTCGCGGCCTTTCAGGTGCTCCTGAAGCGCTATTCGGGGCAAGACGACATCGTCGTCGGCTCTCCCATCGCGGGCCGCGCGTGGGTCGAGACGGAGGGCGTGGTCGGCTTGTTCGTGAACACCTTGGCGCTGCGCGGCGACCTCTCGGGGGAGCCGACCTTCCGCGAGCTGTTGGGCCGTGTCCGAGACACCACGCTGGGCGCCTACACGCACCACGACGTGCCTTTCGAGCGGCTGGTGGAGGAGCTGGCGCCCTCGCGCGATCTCTCTCGCTCGCCCCTGTTTCAAGTGATGTTGCTGCTCCAGACCGGGGCGCCCTCGCTGCCCGACCTGGGCGACCTGCAGGTGGAGGTGGTGTCCACCCGCCGCCAGACCTCCACGTTCGATCTGACCCTGTCCCTTGGGGAGACACCAGAGGGCCTGCGCGGCGCCCTCGTGTACAGCGCCGACCTCTTCGACCGCAGCACCATCGAGCGCGCCGTGCGGCACTACGAGACGTTGCTCGAAGCCGTGGTCGCGGACCCTTCCCCCTCCGTCGCGAGGCTGCCCGTGCTCTCGGCGGACGAGCGTGAGGCCCTGCTCGCTGCCAGCGCCGGACCTGTCTCGGACAACGCCCCAGCGTGCACCCTCCACGGCCTGTTCGAGCAGCAAGTCGCGCGGACACCCCACGCCACGGCGTTGGTGTTCGAGGAGCACACGCTCAGCTACGCCGAGCTGAACGCGCGCGCCAACCAGCTCGCCCGGCAGTTGCGCCTCCGGGGCGTCGGGCCGGGTAACCTGGTGGCGCTCTGTTTGGCGCGCAGCCACCTGACCGTGATTGGGCTCTTCGGCGTGCTCAAGGCGGGCGCCGCCTACGTCCCGCTCGATCCGTCCTCCCCCAGCCAGCGCCTCGATTTCATGCTGCGCGACACGGCGGCGGTGGCGCTGTTGACCGAGACAAGCGCGCTCGCCCTCTTCAGCGATCCTCCCCAGCACGTGGTCTGTCTGGACGAGCTCGCGGCGAGCCTCGCCGACGAGGCGCGCGACGATCTCGGCCTCTTGGCGACGCCGCACGACCTCGCCTACGTGCTGTACACGTCGGGCTCCACGGGCGAGCCCAAGGGCGTCCTCGTCGAGCACCGCGCGGCCACGGGCCTCGGCGACGCCATGTTCCACATGATCTACCGGCGCTACCAAAAGCTTGGCCCGCTCCGCGCGAGCCTCAACGCGCCGTTCATCTTCGATGGCTCCGTGGAGCGCCTGTTGCTCTTGACGCGTGGGCACACGCTGTACGTTGTCTCGGACGAGGTGCGGCGTGACGCGGCGGCGTTGGTCGCCTATGTGCGCCGCCATCGGCTGCAATCCCTCGACGTCACGCCCTCCCAGCTCCGCGTGCTGATGGAAGCCGGTCTGTTCCAAGGCTCCGAGCCGCGACCCCTTGCCCTGTCCATCGGCGGCGAGGCCATCGACGACAAGCTGTGGAGCGAGCTCGCGAGCCTCCCGGGCACGGATAGCTTCAACGTCTACGGACCGACCGAGTGCACCGTCAACGCGACCGCGGCGTGCATCGCCGACACGCCGCAACGACCGACCATCGGCCGTCCTCTGCGGGGTTACCGCGTCTACCTGCTTGACGCCCACATGCAGCTCGTCCCACGCGGCGTTCCAGGCGAGATCCATGTTGGGGGCGTGGGGGTGGCGCGCGGTTACTTGAACCGTCCCGCGTTGACGGAGGAGCGCTTCGTGCCCGACCCCTTCTCGATCGAGCCCGGGGCCATCCTGTACAAGACGGGGGATCGCGCCCGCCTGCAAGCGGACGGGACCCTCGCGTTTTTGGGCCGGGTCGATCGTCAGGTCAAGCTGCGCGGGGTCCGTGTGGAGCTGGGCGAGATCGAGCGAGCCCTGGCGGAGAGCCCGTTCGTCGACGAGGTGGTGGTCACGGTCCGAGACGATCTTCCCACCGGTCCCGGCCTGGTCGCCTACCTGGTACCCCGGGAAGGTACTGCCCCCACGACCGCCGATCTGCGCTCCCACGCGCGCGCCAAGCTGCCCGACGTCATGGCGCCGACGGCCTACGTGCTCTTGCCTGCCTTCCCCCTCTCGCCGAGCGGCAAGGTCGACCTTCAAGCCCTGCCCTTGCCCGACCTCGACGGCCTCGGCGCGGCCGGCGCGTACGTCGCGCCCAAGAGCCCGGTCGAGGAGTTGATCGCCGGCATTTGGTCGGAGGTGTTGCGCGCTCCGCGGGTGGGTGTCTCGGACAACTTCTTCGAGCTCGGAGGCCACTCGCTGATCGGGACCCAGGTCGTGGGTCGCATGGGTGCCGTCCTCGGTCGGGAGGTCCCGCTGCGGCTGTTGTTCGAGGCGCCGACCGTCGTGAGCCTGGCCGCGGAGGTGCAGCGGCTGCTCGCGGGCGAGGCTGGCGTGCGTCCACCTCCGCTTTTGCCGGCCGATTCAGGCTCGGCCGAGACCGCTCCGCTCTCTTTCGCCCAAGAGCGTCTCTGGTTTTTGGATCGGCTGGAGCCGGGGAGCGCGTTCTACAACATCCCGGCGGCCCTGCGCCTGCGCGGCACGCTCGACGTTTCCGCCCTGGAAAAGAGCATCCAGGCGCTCGTCGAGCGGCATGCCTCGCTGCGCGCGACCTTCCCCATGGTCGATGGGAAGCCAACCGTTCGGCAAGGCAGCGCCGCGCAGCCAACGCTCGCCGTCGTCGAGGTGACTGAGGGCGAGGTGGGGCTTGCAGCGGCGCGCGAAGCGGCGACGCCGTTCTCATTGGCGACGGGACCCCTGTTTCGCGCGCGCCTGCTGCGCGTGTCCGCTGACAACCACGCGTTGCTGCTCACGCTGCACCACATTGTCTCGGACGGCTGGTCGATGGCGCTGCTGCTCGGGGAGCTTGCGGCGCTCTACGAGGCCTTCGCGACGGGACGGCCGTCGCCCCTGCCCGCCCTCCCCTTGCAATACACCGACTTCGCGCGCTGGCAGCGGGCCTGGCTGACGGGTCCCATCCTGGACGCCAAGCTCGGCTATTGGAAGGAGCAGCTGCGAGGAGCGCCGCCAGCCCTCGATCTTGCCACCGACCGCCCGCGTCCGACCCTCGCCAGCTACCGCGGCAGCGCCCAGGCGCTGCGCCTGCCCACGCCCCTCGTGAAGGCCCTCGAGGAGGTTTGCCGGCGCGAGGGCGTAACCCTGTTCATGGCTCTTTTGGCGGCCTTTCAGGCGCTCTTGCAGCGCTACACCGGGCAAGACGAGATCGTCGTGGGCGCCCCGGTCGCGGGCCGCTCGACCAGGGAGACTGAGGGTTTGGTGGGCTTCTTCGTCAACACCTTGCCGCTACGCACGAGCCTGGCCGGACAACCGACCTTTCGCCAGCTCCTCGGTCGCGTTCGGGAGGTGACCTTGGCGGCGTACAGCCACCAGGACGTGCCCTTCGAGAAGCTCGTGCAAGAGTTGAATCCGCTCCGGGATCCGAGCCGCTCGCCGCTGTTTCAGGCGATGTTGGTGCTGCAAAACGCGGCTACACCACCCGCGTCGTGGGGCGCTGTCGAGGTCTCCGACCTGCAGGTGGAGCACACCACCGCCAAGATGGAGCTGAGCCTCGTGCTGCACCAGGAGGAGGGCGGTCTGCGCGGCGCCTTGCTGTACAACACGGATCTGTACGAAAGAGACACGGCGGCGCGGCTCACCGCGCACTACGAGCTGCTGCTGGAGGCGTTGGTCTCGCACCCTGACCTGGCCGTCGCGGAGTTGCCGATCTTGACCCCGGTGGAGCGGCAACAGCAGCTCGTCACTTGGAATGACACCGGACCCGAGGGGCCGTCCCCCGGGCTTGTCCACGCGCTGTTCGAGGCCCAGGCAAGGCGGAGCCCCGACGCCGACGCGCTGCTGTTTCAGGGGCAGCATCTTACCTACGCCGAGCTCGACCTGCGCGCCAGCCAGTGGGCCCACGATCTCCGCGCTGAAGGCGTCGGTCCCGAAAGCGTCGTGGGGCTGTGCGTGGACCGCTCCCCGGCCATGGTGGTGGGTTTGCTCGCGATTCTGAAGGCGGGGGGCGCCTACCTTCCCCTCGATCCATCGTACCCACCGGAGCGCCTGCGCTTCATGCTGCGCGACAGCGGCGCCCGGGTGTTGCTCACCGAACAACGCTGGACGGGCCTCTTCGAGCAGCGCCTACCCATGGTGTGCGTCGATGCCTGGACGCCCTCGGCGCAGCCAAAAAACAGCCCCAAAGCGACGATCAACCCCGAGAACCTCGCCTACGTCATCTACACCTCCGGCTCCACCGGCAGGCCCAAGGGCGTCCAGGTCGAGCACAGGAGCGCCTGCAATTTGGCCCGCGCGCAGGCCAGGCTCTTTGGGCTCGACGGGCGCCACCGGGTGCTGCAGTTTGCGGCCCTGAGCTTCGACGCCGCGGTGTGGGAGGTGTTGATGGCGCTCACCGTCGGTGCGACGCTGGTGCTCGCGCCGCGCGAAGCGTTGCTGCCCGGTCCCGACCTCCACGCCGTGCTGCGCGAAGGCAAGATCAACGCGCTCACCTTGCCACCGAGCGCGCTGGCCGTGATGCCCAGCGCGGCCCTGCCCGACCTCGAGGTGTTGGTGGTGGCCGGCGAGCCTTGCCCCGCCGAGCTAGTGGCCCGTTGGGCGCCGGGACGCCGCTTCTTCAACGCCTACGGACCCACCGAGACCACGGTGTGCGCCACGATTCAGGCCTGTGTGGCGGATGGCGAGCGACCGCCCGTGGGCCGCCCCCTGGCCGGGGTTCGTGTGTACGTTCTGGACCCCAACCTGCTGCCCGTGCCGGTCGGCGTGGCCGGAGAGCTGTACGTGGGCGGCGCCGGTGTGAGCCGCGGCTACCTGGGTCAACCGGCCCTGACCGCCGCGCGTTTCGTGCCCGATCCCTTCGCAAGCGAGCCCGGAGCGCGTCTGTACAAGACGGGAGACCGCTGTCGGTTGCGGCGCGACGGAGCCCTCTTGTTCTTGGGCCGGAGCGATCGTCAAGTGAAGGTCCGTGGGTTTCGCATCGAGCCCGGCGAGGTGGAGCACGCGCTCACGGCGTGCGCCAACCTCCGCGTGGCAGCCGTGGCAGCCAGGGAAGATGTCTCGGACGAGCGGCAGCTCGTAGCCTACCTGGTGGCCGCGGACGCGAAGCCCCCGGAGCCCGCGGAGCTGCGCCGAAGGCTCGAAGCGAGGCTGCCGCACCACATGATTCCAGGGGCCTTCGTGTGGCTACCTGAGCTCCCCTTGAGCCCCACGGGCAAGGTCGATCACGCGCGGTTGCCCGCCCCCACGACCTCCCCGGCGCCAGCGCAAGAGGCCCCTGTCTCGGACATGCTCGAAGCCTCTTTGCTGCGCATATGGCAGCGTGTTTTGCGCAGGCCCGTCGATTTGCACACGTCGTTCTTCGATCTGGGCGGGACGTCGTTGCGCGCCGTGGAGCTGTTTGCCAGGGTAAGCGATACGTTGGGGCACAAGGTCCCGATGGCAACCTTGTTCGTAGCCCCCACGGTGGCAGAGCTTGCGTCAGCGATCCGTGCGCACAACTTCAAGGACCCATGGCAAGCGCTCTTGCCGATCCGCGCGAGCGGCGCCCGCCCGCCGCTCTACTGCGTCCACGGCGCCCTCGGCGGTGTGATCGTCTACCGCAATCTAGCCAAGCACCTGGGTCCGGACCACCCTGTCTACGCCTTTCAGGCGGAAGACATGGGGAAGAGCGGCGACCCGCGCGACAGCATCGAAGCCATCGCCCGCTCGTACGTAACCGAGCTGAAGCACCTTGATCCCGTGGGTCCTTACCATTTGTTGGGCCACTCGTTTGGAGGCCTGATCGCGGCGGAGATGGCGCGCCAGCTCTTGCGCGACGGCGCCGAAGTGGCGTTCCTGGGGCTGCTCGACACGAGTCCCGGAAGAGCGCCCGAGCGCGCCGCTTCCGCCGAGCCCCGCGCCCCGCGCGCGGAGCTTACCCTGGCGAGCCTGGCCACCCGCGCGAAGGCCTGGATAGAGCGCAGCGTAGCCCGCCAAACGCGCCGGGTGCAAGGTCAATGGGACCACTACAAAACCGCCGCCGCCGAGGGCCGGGGCCGAACCTTGCTGGAGCTCGCCCTGCACCGCCGCCGCGCCCTGGCCCACGCGGCGAACCTATCGCGCGCCTACCATCTGCGCGACTACCCAGGGAAGGTGACCCTGTTCTGCGCCGAGCAGTGGCCCGAAGCCACACGTCAAGCTCTGGTCGAAGGCTGGACGGCCATCGCCCAAGGTGGGGTGGAGGTCGTGGTGGTCCCCGGCTCGCACTATTCGCTCCTGGAGGACGAGAACGTCGTCGAGCTCGCCCGCTGGCTGCGTGCCCGTGGCGACGCCCTGCGTTGACCCACGCGATCCTCGGGGCCGACGAAGGTCGAGCTGGGCAGCGGGCCATTGGGCGGGCGGCGGGAGAGAATGGCGAAAGACGGCATCGGAACCTCTAACGACGCTGCCAGGAGCGCTCAAACTGGTCGACCGTCATCCCCGTCGGCCTTGCCGTCTACCCATCGCGCAAAGCTTCTGCCGTCGAACGGGCGGTCACCGCCTGCGCCAGCCACAGGTCCAACGTGTCGAGCCGCGTGCAACCTTCGATGCGCCGCTCGTCGGCCGCATCAAGCGCCAACCCCCGGGCGGACAACACGCGCCGAAGGGCCGCTCTTCGCCCCACGGCCTGACCTTCTTGGAGCCCCTCTTGACGTCCCTCTTGGCGCCCTTCGCGGCGGCCTTGCTTTCGCCCTAGCTGTCTGCCTTCGTTCAAGAGCTTCTCGACCAAGTTCTCTGTGCTCACGATAATCTCCTGCTCTTCAGCGTTGCGATGGGGCTTGTTTTCGAGGGAGCGGCGCAACTCTAGCAGAATTTGCGACGCGGCGGTGCGTTCGTAGGCATCGTGGGGGAGCGCGGCGAGGTCGTCGATGGCGGCCGGCAGCAACGGGCCGGCCGCCAACAAGCGCAGCAGCAGCGTCTGCCGCTGGCGGGGAAGCTCGCGCGCGACCACGATGGCGATGCGCAGAAAGTCGTGGAGAAAGTAGAACCCCTCGGGCCATCCGGGGCGGCGCACCAAGCCTCGCAAGAGGCCCGTAGGGCGGCCGGAGGAGATGAGCCACATCAGCGGCCTCGGTGACGCTCGTCGTCGCGGCTGCCTCTTGCGCATCGCGCGGCGGTGCTTTCGCAGGTGAACCATGAACTTGCCCACACAAGCGTGGGCCTCGTCCGCGCTGGGCGTGTGTCCGAACAGCTCCATCAGGCAAGGTCGGGACACCAGCCGGCCCAACACACCGAGCCTGCGGCGTTCGGCTTGGCGCGCTGGATCGGGCTCGTGCACGACGTCGGCATGTTGCGCGTCGGCGGCGATCTCGTGGTGAATTTGCGTGCGCCCCAAAGGCCGCATGACCTCCAGGGCGAGGCGCTTGGCGAATTGATCGAAACGGTTACGCATGGGTAGAACCCCTTGGCAAGGTGGGCCACGTGCGGCGGACCTCCCTGGGGAAGCTCCGGTCGCTGCCGAGGTCCTTGGCAGGATGCGGACCAGGTCTTCCCCCTTGTTTTTTGCGGAAAAACCCCGGTGACGGGGGTGTCCATTTTATTGCGGTCATTTCATGGACACCCCCTTTTGGACACCCGGCGTCGGTTCAGCACATGGAAACCTATTGGGAAAGGCAAGCTGTGTACGCCTTCTCGGGCTCTCGACAGGGAGGGTCGAACACGACACACGGATTCGTTTGCTGAAGGTCGCTAGCCAGACAATAGGCGAATGCTTCCCACTCCGCACCGCAAGGCCTGCTCGCGCCTTCGATGCAGGATTCGACGCAATCCCCATTTGCACAGCCGCCGTCTTCGACGCGAGCGCACAGAACCGCGCACGCCTCCGCGAAGTCGGCGTCGGGAAGATGGCCGTCGGAGGCTTCGGCGTCCCGAGCGCCGGCATCCACGCCATGATCAGGCGTTTTCTCGGGCGCGGACTCCAAGAAAACGGCGTTTCCGCAAGAGGCAGTCATGACAACCGCCCAACAAGCGCCAAACACCGCGCGCAAACACCTCCAGGGAAGGTGACGCGCGTGCCCCTCTCCAGCACGATCATTCAAGCTTGCCCAGACCCATCCACGCACGCGGGGAGAGCTTTCGGGCGCTATTGCCGCACGAAGCACGTGGCTCCCGAGCAAGGGCGGCTGATTGGGTCGCAAGAGGGTCGTTGTGATTTGTGGCTCGGAATATCGGGCACAGGTAGCGGCGACTACCCGTCTACCCATCGCGCAAAGCTTCCGCCGCCGAACGGGCGGTCACGGCCTGCGCCAACCACAGGTCCAACGTGTCGAGCCGCGTGCAGCCCTCGATGCGCCGCTCGTCGGCCGCGTCCAGCGCCAACCCCCGGGCGGACAACACGCGCCGAAGGGCCGCTCTTCGCCCCACGGCCTGACCTTCTTGGCGCCCTTCGCGGCGGCCTTGCTTTCGCCCTAGCTGTTTGCCTTCGTTCAAGAGCTTCTCGACCAAGTTCTCTGTGCTCACGATAATCTCCTGCTCTTCAGCGTTGCGATGGGGCTTGTTTTCGAGGGAGCGACGCAACTCTAGCAGAATTTGCGACGCGGCGATGGGTTCGCAGGCATCGTGGGGGAGCGCGGCGAGGTCGTCGCCGAACTTGGGAGCCCGTTGGTGGCGACGACGTCACACGTTGCTTGGCTCTACCCGTGGTTTGGCACGGTGCGCGGACCGTTCACGGAGCCACCCAAGACCGCCTCGGCTACGTGCGCGAGGCGCACCGCGGAACGATATTTCTGGACGAGATAGGAACAAGCCGCTGGAAGCGCAGACCCGTCTCTTACCGGTATTGCAAGAGCGTGAGGTGACGCCCATAGGGTCAGCCGTCCCGAGAAGGTCGACGTGCGCGTGGTAGCCGCCACGCATAGAGACCTCCATGCCATGGTCGCCGCCGGGCGCTTCGAGGCGACCTGTACGCCAGGCTGAAGGAGCACGAGGTCACCTTGCCACCTTTGCGTGAGCGTATCGATGGCTCGCGGCGTGCGGGCTCGATCCCGGGAGTTTCGGTAGGGGCGGGAGCGCGCACCCCAGCGCCGCACGGGGCAATTTGACCAAATTGCGCGCTCTCAAGGGGCGCGTTCGGACTCCGCTGCTACCCAAGCAGAAGGGTCAGTGTGGTATCTCCCTCGGACGAATCGGTGCTCAAGCGCTTGTCTACGCTCCAACTCGCGACGTACGTCCAGAAGGTGTCCAATTGCCACGCCAACGTATCAAAGCTCGTGGCAACCTCCCGGATGTTCTGGACATACAAGTCGACGTTGTCCTTGATCCAGAGGTCGTTGCCCCGTATTCGCAGGCGAATGCTCAGGTGTCCACTGAGGCCATCGGAGAACTCCAAGCCATAGCCCGGATAGGGCGACGGGATTTGGCCGATCCCGTCGGGCAGTTGAGGAGTGCGGTCGTTGCGCCGGGCGAGCTTTGTCGGTCCGACGTAGTCGTACGCTCGAATTGCACCGCGCTCCAGATCGTCCTCGTCGGGGTAATCGAGGTTCAATAGCGCGAGCTCACTACCGTTTCGTCTCACGCTCGCTTGGACGAGGCTGTCCGTCCCCGCATGGCGCTGGTTCTTGGTCTGCACGACGAGCCTGATTCCGCCAACCCACATGGTATACGTCCCTTCTTTCGTAGCGTTACACTCGTCGCAGTGGCCGGTATCGGCGTCGACGTGTGTTTGCGGCTACGGGTCGAGAAATAATACCGGAGGCCGTGCCAATATCTGACAGGAGAATGGTCGCAGGACGCAGGGGCTGTCAGGCAAAGGTGGGATGGTGGTGAAGACGAGGGAACGGGCCGCGCGTCGCATGCGGCACGGAGTCAGTTGCCCTGGGGCGTGCAGTCCAGCTCGACGGTCTTGCTGTGGCTGCCCTGGGGGCCCGCTACATCCACAGTAAGCGTGTCGGAGCCGTCGAACGTGCGCGTGATGTGGACGCCTTTGTTGGCCACATCGGCTTCGATGAGACCCGTCGGACAGAAGCGTCCTCCGGCGGGATTTTCGCAGGAGACGAGTCCGGTTAGCGTGATGTCAACGTGCTTGTCACCACGCTCCAAGGTGGCAACGCCGTTCAGCTCGGCGCAATGCGTGCTCTTGTCAATGTCAATCTGATGGTCGGCCACGCGCGACACGGCGTCGCCGTCTTCCGTGGTGGTGGCGGTCTCACTGTGCCCGTCGATGTGCCGCAGGTTGCCATCGAACGAGATGTCCGCGGAGCCTGTGCGCTCGGCGTCGCGGCCGTCGATGGTCAGGGTGACGGTTTGTTTATCCACGTGCAGCGTGCCGTCGCCGTTGTCGGAGAACGTAAAGAGCAGCTCGCCGTTCAGGATGTGGTGCCCTTTGCGACCAAAGCGACCATGACATTGGTTCAAGAACACGTGCACGACGTTGGTGTCCGAGTCATCCAACACCTTCGTTCGGCACCCTTCGGGGTCCCCCGCCCCGGCGAAGGCTGTGGCAGCGGCGCCCGGATCGGCTCCTTGAAGAGCTCCCACGGCCTCCGCGGTGAGGCCGTCGTCCATGGCCGACGTTTCTTCGCCAGCGATGTCCTCGGCGTCGTCGCCGACGCCGCAGGCGACCATGGCCAGAGAAAGAGAAAGGGAAAGGCAAGCTCGGGATACGATACGGTTCATGTTGTCCTCCGGGTTTCAACGGGTCTCCGCCCACGGGGTGCGAAACCTTCACGCCAAGCCCCAAAAAAGATTTTTCATTTTTTCTTGAAGGTTGTGGCACCTTCGGGCGCAGTCGTTTGGTGGTCCCCGCCTCTGCCCCACGCTCCCCCCTCGGCGCAGCCGTATTCGGCGTTTTGGCGCTTGCGGTGGCCCCTCGGGCGTGGGCGGACGATTCGTGCCCCGTGCGACTGGTTCCTGCCGATGCGGACCCGGCCTGGCAATCCGCCGTGGCTCAGGCCGCCGAGAGGCTTTCTCACCTGACAGCGCCGCACGACTGCCGGGCCGTCGAGGTGAGCGTGGGAGCCACGGGCGGGGCCACGTTGGCGTTTCTTACCACCGATGGTCGCGGCGCTGCCCGTTCTCTCGCGTCCGCCGCGGAGCTTTCTCCCACGTTGGAGGCGCTGCTGATAACGACGGTTGCTCCCCCCGAGCCGCCGCCGCTGGAGGCACCGCTCCCCTCCCCTCGGCCTGCCTTGCCACAACCACCGCCAGGAACCGCGACCGCGCCTTCGCCGGTCGCGGAGCGCACGGTAGGCTGGCTGTTGACGGCCGAGGTCGGCGGGCGAGCGACCGGCCTGGCGAGCCGCTATCTTGCGCCAAGCTTTGTGCTCCAACCAACCGTGGCGACCGGACCCTGGGAGGTCGGTGCCTTCGTCGAATTTGCACCCAGCTACGCTGCGGTTTCTTTTACGCCCCCGGAGGGGTTTGCCCTTTCCACGTTGACTACCGGCGTGGTCTTGGGAGTCCGCCACGACCTCGGGGAGCTGGCCTTGGGCTTGGGTGGCACGATGGCTGTCCAGAGCGTGTCCATCGAGGCTGACGATCTACCCGACCTCAATACGTCGCGCAGTGTCGACGTTGCGCAACCGCGCTTGGGGGCCTATGGCAAGGTCGCCTACCCTTCGACGTCCATGGTTCGAATTCTGGGCCTCGCCAACGCCGATGCGGTCTTGGGTCGGCTGCGAGCCAACGCCACCGAAGAACGCCGTTTGCCCGGATTGGCACGCTTTGGTCTCGGTCTTTCCGTCGGCGTGGAGGTCGCCATTCCATGATGGTTGCCCTGCGTCCCCGCGCTCGAGACACGGACAAAACAGCGAGTGACGCCGAGCTGTGCGCGCGCATCGCGGGCGGTGAGGTGGCGGCGCTGGGTCAGCTTTTCGACCGCCACGCGGAGGCGGTAAGACGCGTGGTCGGCAGGTTGGGCGTGCGGCCGGGAGACGTGGATGACGTTGCGCAGGCGACATTTCTTGATGTCTTGGAAGCGGCCAAGGGCTACGACGGGCGAGCATCGGCGCGTCCTTGGTTGGTCGGTATGGCGGTGATTCGCGTGCGGCGGCACCGTCGCTCTTTGGCAAGGTTGGCGACCAAACTGGCTGTCTGGTCGTGGGAGCCCAAGCCTGAGGTGGAAACACCCGAGGTTTCAGTGGAGCTTCGCCAAAAAGCGGCCAGGGCAGAACGGGCCCTTGCCAGCCTATCGGACAAGAAGCGTGAAGTGTTCGTGCTGGCGGCCCTGGAGGGTCTCCCCGGCGAGGAAGTCGCGAAATCGCTGGGCATCCCAGTCGCGACGGTATGGACCCGACTGCACCATGCGCGGATCGAATTGCGCGAGGCGCTGATGACGGAGGAACGATGAGCCAGCCGTCTTGTGGAAAGCTGTGGCAGATCGAGGCGAGCCTCGACGGACGCCTGTCTTCGGCCGATCAAGCATCGTTGGATCGGCATCTGCCAACGTGCGAAGAGTGCCAGTCCGCGCTTTCGGCAAACCGAGCGTTGATGGAAGAACTGGCCCTGCTGCCCGACGGAACGCGCTCTGAGCTTGCACAACGACGGGCGCGGAACAACCTCATGCGCGCCGCGGACGAGCTCTTGCTGGGCCGTAGTAAGGCTTCTCCTGGCGTACGAAGGGGCCTTTGGATGACTGCGGCGGTGGCTGCGGCGGCGGTTTTGCTGATCGTGCTCCAACCATGGCAAGGAGAGGCGCCAACCATGGCAGGCGCCCGCTTCGAGGTCGCCCCGGAGGCCGGCGCAGACTACCTGGAAGAGCGGGTGGGCACAACCACCCAGGTGGCTTTTCGCGGAGGAAAAGCGGGCTTTCACGTGGAGCATCTGGAGGGTCCAGCGCGATTTGTCCTGACCTTGCCTGACGGTCAGCTCGAAGTGCACGGGACGCGCTTCGTCGTGGAGGTCGTCGCAGGTCGCACCAAAGAAGTGACGGTCTCGGAGGGCGTGGTAGCGTTGCGGGTTCCGGGCTTCGAAGGCTTGCTCCATGCGGGAGAGCGCTGGCCGCCGGTCGTGGTATCCGCACCTTCACCGGAGCCGGCGCCCGTGACCGACCCAGTAGCGCCAGCGATTCAAGAGCTGGGCTCGGCGCCGACGGGTGGCAAGGTCATGCCCGCTCCGGCAGCGCCGAAGGCGTCGGCCGAAGGCGTGGCGACGGCCGAAAGCGGCGCGCGACCGCCCACGGCAGGCGAGCGTTTTGCCGAGGCGATGGCAGCCTTTTCCGCTGGCGACTACGGACGTGCGGACAACCTCTTTGCCAGCTTTGTCCGAGACTTTCCGCGGGATGGTCGCGCGGAAGATGCCATGTTCCTGCGCGCCGACGCGCGGACACGGCGCGGTGACATGGCGGGCGCGCGCGCGGCGGCGCGGGAGTACTTGCAGGTGTTTCCACGAGGACTGCGGCGTCCCGAAGCGGAGCGCATGGCGGGCCTGGAAGGTTCGGCGGGCGCAGGTGGACGGTAGTTTTAGACGAGCTCGGCACAGGCTGGCGCAGCGACTTGACCCTGCCGTAGCGACGACAGCACGTTGGCGGCCGGCCTAATGTCTTGGCTCGATGGTTGCTGCGCCGTTGGTGGCTCAAGACGGTCTGTCATTCACGAGGTTGGACATGCGAGGAATCAGCGCGTGGGTAGGTGGCATCGGCATAGCGTTCACGTGCATGGCCATGATGGTCGCCAGCTGCAGCGACGGTGGGGGTTCCGGGGCCGGCGGTGAGGGGGCGGGCGGAGGGTCAGAAAGCGCCGGAGGTGGTGGTCAAGATCCGGGTCATCCATTCGCTTGCGGCGAGGAGATGTGCGACAGCGCAAACGCGTTCTGCAGGAGCTATGACGTCGAGGCCGGCAGTGGGGGTGGTGGCGGGGCCTTCGATCTCACAGAGTGCGTTCCGTATCCGGAAGCGTGTGCAGACGCGCCGAGCTGCGCGTGCATCGGGGGCATGGGCTGCGCGAGCTTCATGGGCGACGTTTGCACGGAAATGAACGGAGAGTTCTACTCGCTGGGCTGCATTCCGTAGCCTGGCTGGAAACGCCAGGGCGGCCTCCTGCAGCGGTGCGTGCCTAAAAGAAGAACACGCGAGCGAACAGCAAAGCGTTCGTCTGCAGAATAAAGCTGCTCTGTTCGCTCTGGGACCCCGGCTCGGGCGGGGCAGGATCGTATTCGGTCGTCGGGTCACCCAGAAACTGCATCCCGATTTGACCTTCCACACCCAACGAGAAGTAGGGAGTAAAGAAGTGCTCGCCGCCCCCCGACAAGGTCAACAGGACGTCTGTCCGAGACCTTGTAATCGTCTCCTTGGAGGGGGCTCCGCCGGGGCTCGGGGAGGAGAACCCTTCGCTGACCTGCTTGTTCAGGAGCACCGCGAGCCGGGGGCCCACGTACGCATCTCCGTTTTGTCCGAGCTTCGCGCGGTAAAACAGCCCCGTCCCCAGGCGTAGGCCGCTCAAGCTATCGGTCGTCTCGTTGCCATCGCCGGCGGTGGTTGTTTCAGAATACCTAAAAATACCCACCTCTGGCTCGACGCGGAAGCTACTGCCAATGTCGATTGGAAAGTACAGACCGCCGCCGTGGATTGGGGAAATGTACAGGACGTTGTCGCCGATCAGGTTGAAACCGAGGGGCGCTATCGCCGCGCCGATGCCCGCGTGGACTCCGCGCGCGTGGGGCGCCGGCTCGGCCGAGGCCGTGGTCGAAAGGGTCAAGATAGACGTCAGGGCGGCAAAAACCGTCGCCGCTCCAGCCCGGTACCGCAAGCGCAAGCGTCTCTTCATCCGTTGCCTCCGAAGGACTCTTCTGGCACAGGCCTCCGGATCTGACGACTTTTCGGAGCTGATTGCTGCTCAAATCATCGCGGGCTCGGCGCGCGGGTCAGCGCGGAGGTGGAATGTCCTCCGCCGCCAAGCGGAAGATGAGGTAAGCCCGGTACGTGTTCGTGCCCGTAGACTGGAACGGGTCGGCGATGCCCCCGGGCTGGTACCACATCCAGTGCGACTCCTGATCGATGCTAGCCACGCCGGCGGGGGCGACCCCCGTGGGGCAGGTCGGTGGGAAGGTTCCTCCGGCCACGGCGTCGTTGGCCTCGCCGATGGCTAGGGTGCCGATGGCCCCCGCGGTCACCGGGCCCGCCGTGTTGACCCAGCCTGCGCTGGTCGTGGCCGGGTTGCCAAAACCACTGTTGCACAGGCTAATTTGTGCGTTGATCTCGACCTGGGTCGGACCCGTTTGGCTGGACTGCATGTCGATGCCCGTGGCGCACACGTCGAAGGTAGGATCGCCGGTGTAGACGGGGGGCGCATTGCCGCGCCGAAACTGGCCCAGCACGCCCTGGGTGACGGCAAGGTCGTCCCAGGTCACAATGTACAGGTAGGCCGAGGGCGGAGCGTCGGCTGCGGGGACGGTGTAGGCCTCGGGGCCTTCGCCGCAATTGAAGATCTGACCCGCGGTTTGTGCGCGCGAGCCTTGGGTGAAGTTGGTAATGCCATTCACGTCGCCGTAACCGAAGCTGTACGCGTTGTCGGCCGTGATCACCACGTCGACGTCGACCCCCGCCGGGCTACCGCCGCTGCCCGTGGTCAGATCGAAGCCGCCCTCTCCCTGCCCTCCGACCCCCGTCGCGCCGCCCGTGCCCGCGCTGGTCGACGCGCTTCCGCCCTCGCCACCCGCGCCCGAGCCGGAAGTTTGGAAGTCGGTCGCAGCCGCGTTGTCTGCGGAGCAGCCTCCCGCGATGACGGGGACCAGGGCGCCCAGCGTCCACACGAGGGCGGCGCCGGCAGAGGGCGTAAGGCGATTCATGATCGAAGGCTACATGAGTCGCAGAGGATTGGGAAGCGCACGACGGGGCTTCCAGCAGCCCTGGCAAGGTAGGTCACTTCTTGAGCAGCGACGCGGCGGCTTCGGCGGCTGCCTCCCAATCGAGGGGGAGCGGGCCCGTCAAGGCCTCGGCGGCCTTGGCGCCGAAGATCTTCCAGAGCGCGCGGGCGAACTTGAGCGCGTTGGGCTCGATGTCTCGCTTCCATTGCTCCAGATAGACTTGGAAACGCTCCTCGTCGGCGCGCGTCCAACGCAGCGCCGTGGCGTGGATGAACTCGCGAAGCTCGGTGGAGTAGGGCGAGGTCTCGAGCGCCTGCCCTTCGACGGCGCGCGCGACCGCGGCCACCTGCCTGCGCAGCCGCTCCAGCTCCGTTTCGAGGTAGGCCGCCGGACGCTCCCCCGGATGGGTAGGCCAGTCGTCCGCTGCGATCGATCGCTCCAAGAGCGCGATGCCCTCGCTCAAGCCATCGACGTTGGCGTGGGCCGCTTGCAGGCTGCGCAACGAATCACACGTGGTGGTCACCATGTAGCGGTCGTCGGGGGACTGGGCGACAAGGCGCGCGTCCTCGGCAGCGGCCTGGAGGTCTTCCAGGAAGGCGGGCAAGTTCGGGCGCAGGTAGTGCCTGCCACGGGCCAAATCAAAGGCCGCCCAGGGCGTGTCTTTGCGGTTCGCGAGCTGCTTTTCGCGCGTCTTCAGCGCGCGGTGCAGAGCGTCGCGCAGGGCTCGTTCGTCGTCGCCGATCAGGGCCCTTCCCCCGGCCGTTGGGCTCCTGCGCTCCGCGACGCGGGCGCGCTCTTCGATGTAGTTGAGCAGAGGGTAGGCGTCCGGAACCGTCTCCCATCCCGCTTTGTAGGCGGCGAGCATCGCGTCTTCGAGCTCTTCGACCTTTTCGGGCGCCTCGCTCGCGGCCCATTGTCCGAGACGTTTGAGCACCCCGCCCAGGGTCCCCCAGGTATCCGGATTCAAGGCGTCCTCCTGGGCCGCCTCTTCCAGGTGGCTGCGGGCTTCGAGGCCGAGCGCAAAGGCCTCCTTCTTCTGCCCGCTCTTCCAAAGCTCCCTGGCGCGTTGCGACTTGTAAGCGCCGAGCGCGGTGAGGGCCTCGCGGCGCCGGGAGCCGCCGTGCGCGAGGACGTCGGACGCCGCGGCGAGCAAGCGCTCGTCGAGCTTGTTGAGGTGGACGGCTGCGATGCGAAAGCGCTTGTCGGCGATGGCGGCAAGGTTCTGTTGGGGCGCCGAGCCGAGGGCGTTGTGCAGCTGGACGAGGGCAAGCTCAGGCTGCTCGTTCTCCAGGGCCGCGTCGACCCGCTCGAACAGGTCCGCGAGCAGTTGTTTTGCCTCGCTGTCGCTCTTGGTTGCCTCCTTTTGCTTGAGGAGCCAGTTGGACACCGCCGTTCCTACCTTGTCCGAGAGGTCGGACGGAGAATCGAAGATGTCTCGGACGAGACCCCCGATTTCGGCCTTGAAGCGGCCTAGCTCGCGCACCGCGTGGTACACGTCGAGGGCCTCTTCCTCGGACTTGGCCTGTACCAAACGGTCCTGTTCTTTGGCGGTCGTCCAGGGCGCCTTGGGGTCGACCAGGAACGCCAGCACGGGCTTGGGACGGCCGCCTGCGCTCGGCCGTTTGGCCCGGTCGAATTCCATGCGCGTGATGCTGCGGACACCGTCTCCGCCGTCTTCGGGCCGCGGTACCCAGCCGTAGCGGTGGGCGACGATCAGCACCACGAGGTCGGCCTCGTCGACCTTGCGCTTGCAGACGTCCACGGGCGAGTCGGGCTCGGCGCCGAAGACCTCCATGCCAATCGTCTGCTGGGCGAGGCGTTGCAGCGTGGCGCTGACGCGCGCGCGGTGCTCGGCAAGGTCCTCGCTGGTGGAAGAAATCATGATCTTCGCCATGAGCGAAGCGTAGGCACACTTACTGTACCTGGTCAACCAACGAAGGGACGCGTCGCGCCCGGACGAACCTCACCCCAACGCCCGCGCCAACACACGTTTGCTCTTCACGAGCTCGAGCACCAACAGCACGAGGTAGAACAGCGTCAACCCGTACACAAATTCGGGCGGATACTCCCGAGGGTACTTCGCGCGGTCCATGGTGAGCTCGACCAGCACGCCGCCGAGACAAACGACGATGACGCCGATGGCCAGGCCGTCGGGCCTTACGCCCGCCGTGACGACGTTGTCCTGGACCTTGACGGTGGCCACCACCCGCGGGATCAGTAACCGGAATAGCCCCCGGTTGGGCAGCACGCGGCGTCGCATGACGCTGAGCCCGGTGTCTCGGACAGCGACGACGTCCATCTGCGCCGCCTCCAACCGGGCTCGCACTACGGGAAGGTTTGGATCCATCTCAAGAGCGCTCCGTCTTGCCTGGCGCCTGCAGCTTCCCTGCCCCCAATTGCCCCTCCGCGGCGGCGTCGAACAAGCTCTTTGCCATCAAGCTGGTCTCCTGTTGCGCTCGTCGCCTGTAGAGCGCGGCCCGCTCCGCGCGGATTTGTGCGTCGTCGGGGGCCGCCCAAAGTGCCCACTCGGCGAGCTGGCAGGCCAGGGCCAACTGACCCTGTTCGCCGAGCTCGTAGGCTCGACGTGACAGCACGCTCGCGCCGCCCGCCATGGCGGCCACCTCCTTCGCCAACGCCGCCTCGCGCGGTGGCTTCAGGTGGGCCGGGTCGCCGTCCCAAAAACCTGCGTATTGCCGCACGATGTTGCGCACGATGAACTCGGGATCGTCGTACACCGGGCGCAAATAGGGGCGCTTCAACAGCACCTCGGGGGCCCTGACCTCATCCAAGATGGTGTCCAGGCTGGCCCCGTCGTTCAACAAGGCCAGGGTTTGGCTCACCAGCGACTCCAGAAAAATAGCGGTCTCTTCGAGGGCCTGGGCTACCCGCGACGGACCCTCGATGGGAGGACCGTGACCTGGAAACAAGAGGTCCGCTTTGAGCTCCAACATCTTGCGTAGGGCCACGGCCCACTCACGCGGGTAGCGCTGTACCTTCTGCGGATTGCCGCAATTGGGCGCCGCCCAAATGAACAAGTCGCCCGTGCAAATGGCCTTGTAGGCGGGTATCCACACCCAGGTATGGTCGTCCGTCTCGCCCTTGTCGTGGAACAGCTCCACGTCGACCCCACCGATATGCAAGACCATAGCCTCCCGGTAGGTGACATCGGGCTCGCGGTACTCCGTCGGCCACACCAGACCTGGAATCCGAAACTGCCGCGCGTTGATCAGGCCCGAATACCCGGCCGTGAGCTTGTATCGGGCAAAGCGCTCGCGCACGGCGTCGTGGGCCACGACGCGCATGGGCGGCGCGCCCGAGGGCCGCGCCTCGGCGTGAAAGAGCGGAGCGCCCATCACGTGGTCGATGTGCCCGTGCGTGTACACGATGGTGTGGACGGGCGCCTTCGACCAGCGGCGCAGGTTGGCCACGATGCCGGGCGCCGCGAGCTCGCTGCCGGTGTCGATCAACACGAGACCGTCCAGGGTCTGGATGGCGGTGACGTTCGCGAAGGTGCCGACGAAGGCCAGACCCGTCGCGTAGTCCTCCAAACCGAGGACCATCGTCATGGGAGAGTGCTCGCTGGTGCTTACTTCGCCGTTCCACAGGCTGTCGGCGATGTCCCGGATGTGACCCATGAAATCACATCGGGATGTCGGACTTGCAGCCCGACAAGATCTTCACCTTGGCCGCGTCGTCGGCTTGCACCTCGGCGCAGGTCTCGTCGCACAAGGTGATCTGACCATTCGCGATGTAGAACAGGCCCGGCCCGCACAACGACGGGTCGGCCACTTGATGGTAGACTTTCTCGGGGGAGCCGTCGGACGGCGTGTAGACCACCGCCACCGTCTCCAGATCGAGCTGCTCGCCCGCGGGCGGCGTGGGCAGCGGAAAGTCGCAGGCCACCTTGGCGCCGTCGATCACGCCCTCGGCGATCTTGTTGAAGATGGTGGTGTAGTCGAGGCCGCAGGTCGGGTAGCGCAGCCCGCCCGTCAAGATGCTGAGGGCCTGGTGGCCGGTGCCCGGGTTCTGCGCGCCGGGGCTGCACTCCTTGGTGGTGATGGGCGCGTCGGGGGGTGTTGGCAAGGTCAGATCGTTGGCATCGTAGGGCTCGAGCGCGATGATGCTGTGGTAGGTGTAGTTGCGCTCCTCCGCGGTGCCGAATTGGGTTGGGGAGAGGGCCAGCAGATCGGCGTCGAACTGGGCGGCAGCGGCGGTGCCCGCCACGTCGGTGTTGCTGTCGTTGTAGTTGTCGCAACTGACCCGGTCGTCGCTGATCACGACGAAGGTCTTGAAGGCGTCCGGGCGCAGCACGTCTTGGAAGCCGTTGGGGTGCAGGCCCTTCTCGTCGGCGGCGCTGAACGCCTCGAGGATGCGGCACCAGGCGTCGGTGGAGGCGATCTGGAAGCTGTGGTGATAGAAAATCGGCGGGTTTTCCACGGGATCTGCCGGGACTGGGTTGCAGTCTGTCCCGGACAACGGCGCGGACACACAGACGTCCTCCGAGCCGATGTTGCCATGGCGCGTGACCATGATGACCCGGTAGTCGACGCCGCTCGCCTCGATGATGCTAGCGAAGTTCGTGTTGATGTTGTCCTGGACGCTCTGAATCTCGCCGCCCATGCTGCCCGAGTTGTCGATGATGAAGATGATGTCGACCGGCTTCTTGACCAAGGTCGCTTCGCTCTCGTCGGCGGCGCACTCTTCTGCGCCGCCCGTGCCCGTGCTCCCCGTGGTGCTGATGACCTCCCCACCCTGCCCCGACGAGGTCGTGCCCGCGCCCCCGGCGCCGCTCGTCGCCCCGCTCCCCGAAAATGAAGAGCTCGTCGCGCCGTCCTCCGATGAGCAAGCCGCGAACGTCGATGCGGCGGTGACCAGCGCGAGGGCTGCATAAGTATAGGCTTTCATGGAGCTCCTTGTCGTCACGGGGTCAGCTTCAACGCCGTGGCCCGTCCATGATGCGGGGATTCGGCGCATATCTCAACGGGCTTCGTTGGGCACGGCTTGACTCTAGGCCCGGGTTAACCCCAAAGAAGCGCCCACATGCAGAGCGACGAGCTTCTCCATCTTTACCAGCAGATGGCCCTGATCCGCAGGTTCGAGGAGGAGGCTGCCCGTGCCTACGCGCAGGGGAAAATCGGTGGTTTTCTGCATCTTTACATCGGGCAAGAGGCGGTTTGTGTGGGGGCCGTCGCCGCCCTGCGCCCGGACGACTACGTGATCACGACCTACCGCGACCACGGCTTGGCCCTCGCACGCGGCATGTCCC
This sequence comes from uncultured Polyangiaceae bacterium, assembly GCA_964383995.1. GTDB lineage: Bacteria > Myxococcota_A > Polyangia > Polyangiales > Polyangiaceae > CAYLJT01. Next base: position 965 of record CAYLJT010000028.1, on the reverse strand, counting down.
CGCGGGCCGCGATGGCCGAGCTGTTCGGCAAGGTGACCGGCTGCTCCAAGGGCCTCGGCGGCTCGATGCACTTCTTCGATGTCGAGCACAACATGCTCGGCGGCTACGGCATCGTGGGTGGGCACATTCCGCTCGCAGCGGGCACCGCGTTCGCCTCGAAGTACCGCAACGAAGACCGCGTCACGATGGTGTTCTTCGGCGAAGGCGCGGTCAGCATCGGCGACTTCCACGAGGGCATGAGCCTCGCGGCGCTGTGGAAGCTACCGATCGTTTTTGTGTGCGAGAACAACGAATATTCGATGGGCACACCGCTCTCGCGCGAGCTGAGCGTCGAGGACGTGTCCACGAAGGCGCTCGGCTACGGCATGGCGCGCGATCGCTTCTTCGCCGAGGACGTGCTCGACGTGCGCGCACGCCTGGGCGACGCGGTGGCGAGGGCGCGCACCGACCGCGAGCCGACGTTGGTGGAGGTGCGCACCTACCGCTTCCGTGGCCACTCGATGAGCGATCCGGGCAAGTACCGCACGAAGGAAGAGCTCGAAGAGCGCAAGGCCAAGGACCCTATGCACCGAGCCCGCGCCGCCCTCGAAAAGGGCGGCCATTTGGCGCGCGTCGAGGCGGTCGACGCGGAGATCGAGGCCGCCGTCGAGGACGCGGTGCGCTTCGCCGATGAGAGCCCCGAACCGGGCCCCGAGCTATTGGAAGCGACCACCTACAAGGGACCGTTTGCGCGATGACCCCCGCAGGTTTCACCGAAATGCGCTACCGCGAGGCGGTGCGCGCCGCGATGATCGAAGAGATGGAGCGCGACGGGAACGTCTACCTCATCGGCGAAGAAGTCGGGCACTACCAGGGCGCTTACAAGGTGTCCGAGGGCATGCTCGAGCGCTTCGGCGATCGTCGTGTGATCGACACCCCCATCACGGAGAGCGGGTTTTCAGGCATTTCGATCGGCGCCGCGATGG
>CAYLJT010000027.1:0-22949 GCA_964383995.1 uncultured Polyangiaceae bacterium | reverse complement strand
CGGCGCGGCGGGGGCGGGGGGCTCGGTGGAGGCGGCTGTGGGAGCCGCGAGGGTCGCCGCTGCGGTGGGCGTCGCGGCGGGAGCTTGGGGCTCCTCCGGCGCGGTGGTGGAGTTGACCGTGCAAGCGGCAAGCAATGGTAGGCCGAGGACGACGGCGCGAAGGGCGTTCATGGTCCGCATCGGACCGCTGGTGTGACGCGAGGTCAAGGCATCTTGCGCGTGAGCTCGCCCTTCAGTCGCTCGACGAGCGCCTTCGCGTCGTCGGCAGCGTCTCCGAACAATCCCACGTGGGCGAGGGCACCATCGAGGTGCTTCGGCTCGAAGGCGTTGTAGACGGGGTTGAACCAGGAGAGCGCCGTAACGATGCCGCGCGCGATGGGCGACATGGTCACGACGGCGATGCGCGCTGCCGCGATGCGGTTCGACAGCGCGTCGTTCAAGCGGCGGCGCTGGGCGGGCGTGGGGCCTCCGCCCTCGGTCACGACGAGGACCCGCGGTGACTCGTGCGGATCGTCGCTGCGCGCGAGAAAATCGATGTAACGATTCCACTCCGTGTCAGCGGGATCTGCGCCCAAGCACACATAAACGTAGACCCCGTGCACACGACCGAACGCGAGCGTCGGACGCGCGCCGCCGGGCGGCGGTCGCGTCGGCGACATCAAGGGCGGTGGATGCGTCGAATGCATCTTGCCTAACTGTAAATGAGTTTGGCGAAAATGTTGCTGTCAGTCGACACGAAGGAGGCTCGTCGCTTCCTCGGCGCAGGACGCGATGAACTCGCCATAGATTCGCAAGGCGCGCGAGCCGATGGCGGCCAGATCCGCCGCCCGCGCCGGGCTCGCCCTCAACAGCATGGCCATCAGACGCCGGTTGAGCTCGGTGTGTCCCACGTCGGTGCTCACATGTTCACGGAGGAAGACCAGGCTCTCCAAGACGTCTCTACCGAGCAGTCGCGTGGCCGAGCCGAGCAGTCGTGGACCAAGGGCGCCGCTGAGGCCCTCGATTTCGAGCTCGATGGCCACTTGTCCCCAAGGCGTTGGGCCGCCGATGGTGTCTTCGTGGAGCGCGATATAGGCCTGCGTGGCGGGATAGGGCTCGTGTTGCGCCACGGCGTCGACGTCGATAGAGCGGCCGAAGCGCGCCGCGAAGCGCCCCGCGAGCCGCTGGGCGTCTTCGATCAGCCATTGATGGTGATTGGCCTCTTGCTTCGAATGTCCCTTTAGAATGCGGCCAATCTCAAGCTCACCGGCCTCTTCGCAACGAACGCCAGCGCGGTAGATCCAGCCCTCGACGGGCTGTGTCATGGCAACGCCGCGGATGGAGTAGACCACCAAGAACGCAAGCATGCTTTGGGGGTCCACGTCGCCGTCGATCAGGGCTTTGACCGCCGGGCTCGCCGCCAGCGCGGCGCGTGCCGTCTGGACGCGTGATTCGTACGCGGCGAGGGCTTCGTGGGGTGCGCTCACCGGAACTGCTTACGCCTCGTAAGCTCGTGAATGTACTCTATGAAATCGGAGATGCGCGGGGCCCGCAAGATCCACAGGGCGGCTTGCGAACGCGCATCGGGCCGAATGCGATAGGGCTCGTTGGGCGCATCGTCGAGGTGAACGAAGCGCTCTCTCCCATGCGCCGCGTAGTAGCGCGCGGCCTCGTCGATGAGGGCACTGAACGCATCGGGGTCGAAGCCCTCAAAGAAGTACGTTCGGAGCGAGTCGAGCAGTCCATAGAGGTTGATGCCCGGTTCACCGAGCTCGAAGAGGCCCGCGCCAATCGGCTTGTTGGCCCGCTTCACGATCACCACGCGGCGTGTTCGGGTGAGACCCTTTGCGCGCCACGCGTTCGCGACGGACTTCATGCTCAGCCGTTCGGGCGTCAAATCGAGGGCGTCAACGTAGGCGTCGGGCAGATTATTCTGGGCCCAAGCTCCGATCCATTGACGCTCTTCGGCGCTCGCGTCGCAAACGCTCCACTCGGCTCGAACGGGGACTCGGTCGTTCGCCGCGTGATCTCGCACGCATGTCGGGACGACAAGGCCGTTGACGGCGCCAGCTTGTTCCACGAACTCGACGTGCGCTTGGCGCATCCAGGGGACGGTCGTTTCGATGATGCTTATCGCGTAGCGAAACGCCGGGTCCGATTGGGAGTGCTCGACCACTTCGGTGTAAAGCTCGCGGAGCACGCGGCTTTGATCGGGGGCGTCGGTGCCCGTCGGCCCCGAGTGACGGGCCAGTTGATGGTAAAGCCATGTGCCCGAATAGGCCTTGAGCAAACTGGCTGTCGCCTCGGCGCCGCGCGCCGAAGACCAGACGATGTTCCGCACGAGGTGGGGCGCCGTGCGGCCTTTCTCGAAGATTTGCTCGAACGGCTCACGGAGCTGCTCGAACTCTTCGGCGCTGTGTCCGTCGAGCGAGAAATAGCCCGATTTCTCAAGGAGCTCCCAGACCGCTTGGGCATCCGTCCACGGCACGCGGCCAGGAAAAAGAGCCTCGGAAACAATGCGTGTCCAGGCGCTGTCGCCGTCGCTGGAGCGCGGCTCGGCGGCCAAGCCAAAGATCACCTCTTTGCCTGAGTCGCTGGCGGAGAAGGACCGTACCGTCGCGCGCAGGTGGGCTGTCAGACTGCCCTCTACGAGCACGTCTTCAATCACCGTTCCGCGGCGCAGCGCGGCCATTTGCGCGGGCATACTGACCCTCAGTCCGCCGTAAGAGACATCGAGCGCGTGGCCCACGAAGACCGTGCCAGTCACCGGCTCGCGCAGCGTGACCCGCAGGGCGCCCTCGGCCCGCCGGAAGTTGCGGTGTCGGACGCGCTCGATGAGGCGCGGAAGGGGCGTGCGCAGGCCCGCTTCGTCGTCGCACACGGTGTCTATTTCGAGGCGATACACGGAGTTATAGCCGACGACATCGATGGTGTGCGGCCCCTCTCCCCAGGCCGTTGGCGTCGCGCTTTCGCTCCGCCAGAGCACGTCATTCGTGTGGCGCTCCAAGGATTGCACCGTGACGCGCGGCTGGCCCGGCGCGCCGCGCACGACGCCGCGGTTTTGCACCGTCGCGAGGGCGCCCATGATCGCTCTTAGCCGCTTTGGCTCGCTGATGCGCTCGCGGACCGGCTCGGTCAAGACCACGGGCTCCACCGCGCCGGCCCGCATGAGGTTCACGAGAAACGCGAGGACGGCTTGCGAACGGCTGGACGCTCCCTCGTCGAGCCGCACGCCGACGAGGCCACCCGGTCGGCCCGGCGCGAGCTCGACGAAGCGCGCCGTGAGCCCGTCCACAACGTCTTCTTTTGAGCGCAGCGTTACCGAAACGGCGCCTTCGGGGAGCGCAGAGTGAGCTGGCGTTGTGATCCAAAGCGCCGAGCCGCCCAGCCGAACGATGTCGAGCGCGGCTCCCCCGTCTTCGAGGACGAGCCGCAGATCCGAGCCGTTTCGAACCCAAAAACCGGGGCTTTGCTCGGCCCGAAAGAGCGAGACGATGACCCCCGACGAGGCCTCCTCGCGGGGCGCCTCCGCTTGAGCGTTGGACCCGTCGACGGTGAGCTCAAGACTGCAATCCCTCGTGGACTTCATGCTCGGCGAGCTTCTCCGCGCATCGTGCGAGGACGACGGCGACCAAAACTATTAGCACGACTACTTCTTTCGAAGCACACCGGTTCGAGGTCCCTCCGAGCATGGTAGGGTCCCGCCTCCGTGGAGCCCCAGTCGACCGAATCCCCCGTGGTCGAGCGACGTGATGTGCGCGTGACCCTCACGCGGGGAGGTCTCGTCGCCGGTGGCGAGGTCGTGCCGCTCTTCGCCGGCACCGTCCACTATTGGCGCTTGGAGCCGCGTATGTGGCGCCCGTGCCTGGAAGCGACGCGGGCCCTCGGGGCGCGGTTGATCGACGTCTACGTGCCCTGGAACGTGCACGAGGTCGGCCCCGGAGCGCTGGAGCTTGGGGAGAAGGATCCGCGCCGGGATGTCGTGGGCTTTCTGCGCTTGATTCGCGAGCTTGGGATGCTCGCCATTTTGCGGCCCGGGCCGCACATCAACGCCGAGCTGACCTACTTTGGCCTGCCCGAGCGGGTGGTGTGGGACCCCGCGTGTCAGGCACGCACGCCCCGCCAAAACCCCGTGATGTTGCCGATGGTGCCCTTCGCGTTCCCGGTGCCGAGCTACGCGAGCGACGCCTTTGTCGATGAGGTTACCCGCTATTTTCGGGCCCTCGCGCCCCACCTCGCGCCCTTGCGCTACCCCGACGGGCCGATCGCCCTCGTGCAGATCGACAACGAAGGCGCGCTTTACTTTCGCGACGGCGCCTACGACCAGGACTACCACCCCGACGCAGTCCGACTTTATCGCGAATTTTTGCGGGAAAAATACGGCACGATCGAGGCCCTAGGCGCGGCTTACGGTCCTCGCGACGCGGAGGTGGAGCCTTGGCGTTTTGCGACCATCGAGCCTCCCATGCGGATGGACGCGAAGGCGCCGCACGAGCTCGCGCGACACCTGGATTGGAGCCAATTTCACGAGCATTTGCTGGCGACGGCGTTGGAGCGCTTCGCGAAGGCGCTGGCGAGCGCGGGCCTCTCGGGGGTGCCCACGACGCACAACCTCCCGATGGGTCAAGAGGCGACGCCGCTCAATGCGTCGCGGGTGGCGCGCGCCGTCGATCTGGTCGGGCTCGACTACTACTACCCCGCGAGCCCCGCGAGCCGACGCATCATCGCGCGTCGCACGACGGAGCTCGCCGTGCGCTGCGAGGCCCGCGAGCAACCCGCGTTCGCCTGCGAAATGGGCGCTGGTTTTCCGCCATTTTTCCCACCGCTCGACGAGAACGACAGCGCGTTTACGGCGCTGACCGCGCTCGCCTACGGGCTGCGCGGGCTCAACATCTACATGGCCGTCGAGCGCGATCGTTGGATCGGCGCGCCCATCGATGAGCGCGGTCGATCGCGGCCCTTTGCCACGTTTTGGCGCAAGCTCTTCAAGGCCCTCGAGCAAACGCGCTTCGCCACCCTGCGTCGGCGCGCGCCGGTTCGCATCGTGGTGCCGCGCAGCGAGCGGCGCCTCGTGCGCGTGATGCACGCCTTCGGGCCGATCAATGGCGCGGTGTTTTCGGTCATCGGCGCGGGGGCGCGGGAGAGCGCCCTCGAGGACGACTTGGGTCTCGGCTATCCGCTGGCCACCGAGTCGGCTGCGTTCATCGACGCCTTCGAGCAGGCGCTCGAAGCGCGCGGCGTGCCCCATGCGACGATCGGCGGTGAAGATCGCGACGTGGCCCTCGAAGGAGCCGAGTGGCTGATCGTCGCGACGGGCGGGGGCCTCAACCCCGAGCTGCTTCGACGCTTGCGCGAGGCCTCCGCGCGGGGCACGCGGGTGACGATCGGGCCTCGTATGCCGACGTTCGACGGCTCGATGGCCGAGCTCGCCGAGCCGTTCGATCCCGAGGGGCTGCGTGTCTCGGACAGCGCGGTGCCGACCTTCGTCGTCGACGACCCCGCCGCGGTGGACGCTGCCGTCGCGCGGGCCATCCAAGAGCTCTCCCTACCGACCTTCGCCTCCGATCCCGACGGCATCTACGTCACGGTTCACGAAGACGAAAACGGCGTTCCGCGCGTGCTGTTCGTGATTCACCCCGGAACCGACGACGTGGTGGCGCGCGTGACGGTTCCCCCGACGGTGAACCGCGCCCAAGATACGATGGACGAATCGGAAGCGATGGCCTTTCGTGGTGTGATTGAGGTGCGCATGAAGCCGAAGAGCGTGCGGATGCTCGTGCTTCACAGCGCCGAATGAGCTCGGAGTAGGCAATGGCAGACGGCGCGCCGATCGATCTTTTTGCGCTGGGAAAATGCTGGTTCGACCTGTTTACGCGGGAGCTCGCCGAATACGGCGTGCCGGTCGATCCGAAGATGGAGATGCGGCGCGGCAAGGGCCTTTTGTGTTTTTACGACACGACCGACGGCCACATCTATCTGTCCGTCCCGGACCTCACGACGCCCATGGGCAAGCTCAACCTGATGGTGCTGCGCGCCTACTTGTGCTGCACCTCGGACGACGAAGTGCTGCGTTTTTTCGGGCTGTTCATCCCGCGCCTCATGGCCCATGAAATCGCCCACCACCTGCGGCACAAACACGGCCGCTTCGGCTCCAACTATTGGGAAGAAGAGCAGCTCGCCAATCAGCTCGCGGTGGCCCTCACCCGCCATCGACTGAACCCTTCCGACCGCGAATTTGCCCGCGATTTGCTCAAGCGCGCGCTGGAGGGTCTGTCCAAGAAGGTGGTCGTGAAGGACGCCGCCGCGCTGTCCTATTACAACGTGCTGGAGGCGTTGAACGCCGAGGGGAAGATCGGCGACAGCGCGCTCGAACAAATGGAGGCCGCGCAGAGCTTGTTCTCGCTGACCCCCGAAGACGTGATGCCTTCGCTGCCCGAGGTCGCGGCGTCACGCGCGGGGATCATCGCCGAGATCAACGAGCAATACGCCACCGACTACGTCAAATACCTCTATTTTCACTGCGGTTGGCTGTACGTCGATCTCACGAACCACACGGCCGACTACGTCGAGGAGTTCTCCCGCGATCACTTGGGCGTCGAGGTCCCGACCCTGCCCGCGTTGGACCACGAGCTTGTCGCCTCCAACGAGGCGATCACCGCGTGCCACACCGCGGCGCGGCTCCTTCGCGAGCGCTCCGAGCATGTGTCGCGCTACTTCCACAAACGCTATCGAACGCTGCTCTGGGCGCGGCTCCAGGGGTCCGAGCACGCGGCGGCGGCGGGCACCGCGCGGCGCATGCGCGAGACGCAGTTCTTCATCGAGAGCTGGAGCGAGGGTGAGTCGGACGCGTTGACTTACCTGGCGCAGCTCGCGCCACCCGATCTGCGCGAGCTTTTCCCCGGGCGCATCGAAAAGCAGCAGCTCAACGACGACGTGGTTGCCGACAACCTGCCGACGGAGACCGATCGACGGATATTTCGCCACGTCCAGTTCGGCGACGTCGACGAGGCGGCAGAGGCGACGCTTTACCGTTTGGAGCTGCTCGAACGCACGGATGTGTTTCGCCCGGTGCCGGCCGAGTCGATGTTGGAGCTGTGCCGACGGCTGTGTCGAATTCGGCTCGATCGCGGGGAGACCATCATTTGGGAGGGTGAGGTCAACGACGACGTTTTCTTCCTGACCCGCGGCAAGATCGAGGTGCTGGTGCGCGAGGACGACGAAGAGCGCCGCGTCGGAGCCGTGAACGTCGGCGAAGTGTTCGGAGAAATGGCGTTCTTTTCCCGCGATGTCCGGGGAGCGACGGCGCGCGCGACGGAGCCCTCCGAATGCTTTGTGATCAAAGATTCGGACCTGCTTTTGCTCGTCTTCAAGCACCCTTCGATACTCATGCAGATGGCTGGGGCCCTCACGCGGCGTCTCGCGCGGCTGAACCAGCACGCGGCCCAGAACGACGCGCCCGTGCTCTCCATCCGTGAGGACAGCCCATTTGCGCCCCGTTTCCTTGCTACGCCTCGCTGACGCCCGCTAGCATTGCGCTTGGCCGAACTTCGGCCTGAAGAGGATCAATCGCAATGGCAACGAACGACTTGGCAAGCCGTGTGCTCGACGCGGTCCGGGGTGACAACGAGGCGATTCAGAAGGTCTCCGAGGCCCTCGTCAGCGGCGACGCCGCGAAGATCAAGCGGGTTTTTAGCGAGGTCGCGAAGGTCGAGATCACCGACGAAGAGGCCGCGCAGGTGGTGGCCGACCTCGGGCCCGATCCTCAAAAGGCGGTCGGCTACGCCACTTGAGCTTGCTCGGTCCCTGGGCGACCGAGGCGATCGAGCGCATAGAACGGGTCCCGGACGAGGCGCGCTTCTCGCTCGCGGATGACCTGCGTGCGAGCCTGACGCGGGTCGCTCACGCGAATGGAGGAACGTCCCTCGCAACGGCCTTGACCTCCCCTGCCGCGACGCCGTTTCTGCGGGCTTTGCAGGCCTATTTTCAAGACGCGGGGGTGGCTCTCGATGGGCCCTTCGCGGCCGACATCGGCGAAGCCACGCTCGCTCTGTATCTGCACGTGCGCGTCGCGGACGACATGGTGGATGAGCCGCGTCTCGTGTTGCCGCGCTCTGTCTTCGCCCTCGACGTGTGGAGCGCACGCAGCGTGGAGGCCTTCGCGCGGGCCCTGCCCGCGCACCCCGAGTTTTTCGCATTTCGCAGGGAAATATTAGGCGATTTCTTGGAGACGGCGGCCCACGAGCTGGGCCTTCGCAAGCGCCAGCGCGCCCTTCCACTGGAGCGTCTCGGGGAAAAGTTCCTGCCCCTCGCGGTGCCCCTCGGCGCCGTGGCCATCGGGACCGGGAGCGGGGCGAGCTTGCCGCTCGTGCGCAAGCTCGTGGTCTGTCTCGGACAGGGCCTCCAGCTCGTCAACGACGCGCTCAACGTGAGCGAAGATCACGCGGCTCGACGGCCGTCGCTGGTGCTCACCTGGCTGCGCGAAGCCCGGCTGATCGACGGCAGCACCGATGCTCGCACCTTGCCCGCGCGCTTGGCGGCGAGCGAGGTGGTCGATCGCGTGGTGGCGGTGGCCCAAGCGGCGGTATTCGCGGCCCTCGATACGGCCCTCGCGTTGAACGCGCCACGCCTCGCTGCGCTCGCGAGCGAGCGCGCCGCCTTCGTCCACGATCTGCGAGCCAGGCTCCTGGCGCTGGCGCTTGGAGGCCGCGTTTTGTAGGGCCTACGGCGTCGGGTAGCGGCCGGGGGCGAACATCGCGGTCAGCTTGGAGGGGGCTCGGATCGCCTCGCGACGCAGCAGCGCGTCGGCCTCGGCCATGCGCTCTACGCCCGGCGAGCCTGCGATGAGGCTGCCGTGCCGCCGTCGGGCGGCCGCCGCGAGCACCTGGTAGTCGGCGCGCTCGAGCGTATCGATCGCTTGTTCGAGCTTCGTTTTGGCCTCTTCTGCGCGCCCTTCGAGGGTCGCGAGGCCCGCGCGGAGCAGGAGCGCCGAGCCCTTCGTCCAATCGAGCTTCTCGCCCTCGATGCGCGAGGCGTCTTTGCTGGCCGATTTGATGAGCGCCTTGCGCTCTGCGCCGTCTTCGCAGGTGGCCGCCAAGGCGATGGCCGTGCGTGCCCGGAGGTCGAGGCAGTCCATGTGGACCATCTGAATTTCTAGGGTGAACGAGCTCTTCAGGTCGTTCCATGCGTCGCGGATCAAGCTGTACGCGCGCCGCGCGTCGCCCGCGTAGAGCGCGATGTTCGCGATGGCGTTGAGGCGCAGGTAGTGCTGCGTGTCGAACGCGCGATCCTTCGAGGGCAAGAAGGCCTGCTCCACGCGGGCTTCGGCGAAGTCGGGCGCGTCGGAGGCCAGATCGATGTTCCACCCGGCGTCGAGGCGGGCCTGGTTGGCGAGGTACAAATCGCCGCGCGCGCTCGCGTCGCGCAGCACGTCGCCCAGGCGTTCGCGCAGCGCGCGCCAGCGGCCCAAGCGGTGAAGGCTCGACATCACGAACACCTCCGCGGTGTCGAGCTCCCAGGCGACCCCGGTGCATCGTTCGCGCAGGATGGTCGCGCCGCGCTCGGAGAGCTCGTGGGCCTCTTTGAAGTTGCCCACCAGAAATTCGCCTGCGCCGGCCATGCTCGTCGCCAGGCCGATGGCGTGCGGATTTCCCGTTTTTTCCGCCAATTTCAAGGACATTTGCGCGACCTCCACGGCGCGCGCGCGGCCCGATGAGCCCGATGCCGCAGCGTAGGCGACCTCCACCGCGAGCGCGCGGGCCACGCGGTCTGGCTCGCCCGCTTGCAGCGCGAGGAGCAGGTGGCGGGCCTGGTAGTCGGCACCGCGAATGTTGTCGACGAGCGACAAACCGACCGAGATCGCCCAGCACGCATCGATGCGCAGAAGCTCGTCGGGGGGCACTTCGTTGGGCGAGCGCTCACGAAATTTCAGACCGCGCACGCGCAGCCGCGCACGCCGCGCGATCAGCGAAATGAGCGCGCCTTTCGGCGTTTCGGCGATCTTCATGCCGAAGGAGTCGAGCACCTCGCGGATGGCGCGGAGCCCCTCTTCGACGTGCCCGCTCACGAGCAGTTGCTCGGCGGCGCGCTGCCGCAACGTGAGGGCTTCGGCCGCTGATTTCCCTTCGGCTGCAAGCAAATACGCTTCGGCGGCGGCGGCCCCGCGGCCCGCGTTGGCGAGGGCGTCGGCGAGCCGTGTGCGATACGCCTTGTCGAGGGCGGGCGTGAGCTCGAAGGCCGCTGAGTACAGATCCGCAGCGTGACCGAAAGCCAGGGCCTTCTCGGCGGCCTCCGCGCCTTCGAGGGCGTAGCGTGTGGCTCTGTCGATGCGTCCGGCCGCGCGGAAATGAGCCATCAAATCTTCGGCGCGCGCGCGCCCCGTCTCCTCCAACGCGAGCGCGATCGTTTCGTGGCGTCGAGGCCGCTGAGAGCCGTCGATTTGGCTCACCACCGCCTCGCGAACGCGATCGTGATAGGCCTCCAACAGCCCGTCGCTGTGCGCCGAACGCCGCACGAAATGCAGGGCCAAGAGGGCGGTCAACGTCGATGGATCGACGCTGTCGGGGCCGGCTGCGCGTTGGGCCACGGAGACCGCGATGGGCCCTCCTGCGAGGGACACCACTTCGAGCAACGCGCGCGCTCCCGAGGGTAACGACGCCACGCGGCCGCGGATCATGTCCCCGAGCTGCACGCTCGTTTCGAGCGCGCTCGTCCCCCCACCTTCGAACGCCGCGTATTGCGCCAACGCCTCCAAAAAGAACGGATTTCCCTGGGATTCGCTGGCGATCGCGCGGGCCAACGCGTCCCTGTCCGGACCCACGATCGCGCGCGCCAAATCCAACGCGTCGTTCGGCGAGAGCTCGGCCACCGGCACCCGCGCAACGCTCACGTGACCGAGCACGCCTTCGCGCTCGGACAGCAGTTTCACGAGGGGCTCTTCGTCCACGACCTCCGAGCGATAGGACGCGATCAAGAGCAGCGGCGGTGGGTCCGGTGCCCGCAACATCTCGACCAAGAGCGCCGTCGAGTCCGCGTCACCCCATTGCAAATCGTCAATCACGAGCACCGTCGGGCGGGACTCGGCGAGCCGCGCGAACAGCTCGCGAATGGCTCGAAATGCGCGTCGGCGTTGCTCCTGCGGATCGGCCAGAAGCGGCGCCTTGCGACTGGCCGCCGCGATCGCGTCCACCTGCTCCAAGACGGGAAACAACTTGCCGAGCGCCCACGCGCCGCGCGGCAAGAGCGCGCGCACCTGGCTCGAATCGAGCTCGCGAAGGAACACGCTCAGCTCGTCGATGAGCGCATCGAGCGCCTTGTAGGCGACGGTTTCCCGCGGGAAACAGCGGCCCGAGAGCACGACGGCGTTGGTCCAGCGGCGCCGCACACGGGCCACGAGCTCGTGCAACAGCGCGGTCTTCCCCATGCCCGAGGGGCCCCACACGATCGCCGCGGAGGGGATGCCCCGCCGGGTTTCGTCGAGGGCCATCAAGAGCTTGGCGAGCTCGGCATCGCGGCCCACGAGATCCGGCCGCGTGGAGCGAGGGACCAGCGAGGTGACCGACGCCAACGGTGGTGCTTCGACGCCCCCGAGCCGTTCGAGGATCGCGGGCCCCGTGGGCCGATCGGCCGGGTTCTTCCGCAGCAAATCGAGGCAAAGCGCCTCCAGATCGGCGGGCACGTTCGGGTTGTGCTCGCGCGGTGGAACCACGATCCCGCGCTGCTGATGCATCATCACCTGCGGCGGGGGTCCCTCGAAGAGCGGCCGCCCGGTCAGCGCCAGGTAGAGCATCGCGCCCATGCTGTACCAATCGGTGGCGGGCGTGAGGTGGTAGCCCATGGCCTGCTCCGGCGACATGTACCCGGGCGTTCCGACCACGACGTTCATGCTCTGCGCCACACCGTCCGGTGCAAGGTCCGCGATCAGGCCGAAATCGAGGATTTTCACCAGCCCGTCGTGGGTCACGAGGACGTTCGAAGGCTTCACATCGCGGTGCAGTTTGCCTGCCGCGTGCAGGGCCATGAGCCCCGCCGTGAGCTGTCGCAGGGCCTCGCGAAGGGCCCCCTCGTCCAGGTGGTGATCCCGCACTTTGGGTGCCGGTTTCGACACGATTTCAGCGTCGCTCAAGGGCTCCCGAGGCAGATCGTCGGAGAGCATCGTGGGCTGCTCGTACCAGGCCGCGCTGCTCGGATCGGCCGCGGTCGCTTCGCCTTGCGAAGGAGGCGCCGAGGCCCCGCGATCGCGATCGAACGCGGCCTCGCGCAGGGTCGCGATCGGCGCGTTTTTCCCTGCATTTCGACCGTCTTGGCGGGTCTCGGCGCCATCGTCGACGTCGAGGGCGCCGTGGTCCTTGGAGACCCAGCGCACGAAGTCGACCCCGTCCACGAACTCCATCGTGAACACCAGGCGATCGCCCTGTGCGAGCAGCTCGTAGAGCGTGATGAGGTTCGGGTGAATGATGTCCGCGAGCGCTCGAAACTCGCGTTTGAAGCGGTAAAGCGCGTTGGGATCGGTCCGCAGCAGCGACTTGAGCGCCACGCGCGCCCCACGCTCCGTGTCGTAGACCTCCCAGACGGCGCCGAAGGCCCCCTCACCGAGGCGACGTCGAAATAAGAAGCGCTTGGCGAGATCGTCGAGCGCGGGCACTTCGTCCCGATTCATGGCTCTGCGGGCGAATCCTAATGATCAACCGCGCTCATGGGGTGGGTTTTTCCACCCGCCCGTCACACGCCGCCGATCCAAGCGAGCGCGAGGTAGCCGCCCAGCGCCGCCCCCAGCGGGACCGAGAAATTGTCGTCGATGCGTTGGCTGAAGAGCTCGGTCAACGCGGCGGCAAAGGAGGCGCACGCCGCAATGGCCAGCATGGAGGTCAGGGGCATCGGGTGCCAAATCGAGAGCACCGAGAGCGCCGCCAACGTGCCGACCACGAAGAACGCCAGCGTTCCTTCCAGGCTCTTTTGCTGCACCAGGCGCACGCTGCCAAAGCGCCTCCCCACGAGCCCGGCGGCGGGGTCTGCGAAGGCCAAGATGGCCACGGCAATGGCGCAAAGCTCGATGCGAAATCCGAGGCCCAAGATGGTCAAGGCCGTCGCGTACCAGGTCGATGAGTTGACCTTCCGACGCTCGTGCGGGTGCGCGATGAGCCCGAGCGCCTTCATCAGCGCGTCGTTGGCCCCGGGGCTCACCCGGCGAAGGCCCTCGAGAAACCAAAACACCGAGCTTATCGCGAGGGGCAACATCCACCGCTGTTCGGCGTTCAGCACGAGCTCGAGCAGCGCCAACACGCTCGTCCCCATGATCGCGTGGAACGAGGTCCGTGCGTAGTTGGTCGGCCGCACGTTGGGCACGCGCACGGCGAACAATCGAAGGCACGCGGAGAGCTCGTCGTATGCGAGCACGAGGGCCGCGCGGTAGCCGTTCCACGCGGGGGCGCGCGCGGTCGCGGCCAGGTCGGGCGCCGGCTGTTTTTCGCGCAGGACCCGATAAACGTCGCGCAAACGCGCGGGCAGTGTCGTCGCCCCCGCGGTCGGCTCGGCCTTGGCCGCGTCGATCAAGCGCAGCAACTGGGCCTCGATGTGCTCGATTCGTCGCCGAACGGTCGCTTCGAGCTCCATGCGAAAGCGCGATGGATCGAGGTCCCGCAACACGGCGAGGAGCTCCAGGGCGACGGGCCGACTGCTCATGGCGAGGGCCAAGCTCATGTCGTCGGACCCTACCACTGCGCGGCGCGCCCCCCCATTTGTCCGAGGTTTCCTGACCAAATCCTGACGAACGCGTCAAAACTGCGGCGCAATGCGTCAGTTTGTCCTGGGGGGCCGCGAGACCCCCCCAACACCAGTGAACAAACGGTCTTGTTGACAGGGGGACCCCCCTGGCTATGCTCCGCGCCCCCATGGTCTCCGCAACGCAGCAATCTAGCAGAATTCGCCAACGCAAAACGCGAACGGCGGGCAAACGGCGCAAGCGCGAAATGCGCGCTCACGGCACCCCGGCGTTTCCGGTTCATCCGGCCGGATACGACGCGAGCGCCCCCGACGCGAAGCCCGCAAAAACCCCCGCACCCACCGCGAAATCGTAGGATTTTTTCATGGCTCAGCACGCATCCGCCGAAAAGCGCCACCGCCAAAGCGAAAAGCGCACGGCCCGCAATCGCTCCGTCAAGAGCGCCATCCGCACCGAGCTCAAGAAGGCCCGCAAGGGCATCGCGGCTTCCCCCGCCGACGCCGTCGCGCACGTCAAGGCCGCCTCGGGCGCCGTCGATCGCGCCGCCAGCAAGGGCGTCATCCCGAAGAAGCGCGCGTCTCGCCTGAAGAGCCGCATCGCCCGCGCCGCCGCCAAGGCTGCGCAGGCGCCCTCCGCCGAGTAGGCGTTTTTTCTTCCACCCCAAAACCCACGACGACCTCGGTCTTCGTGGGCTTTTGTGTTTTGTCAACGCACGGCCCGGCGCCAGGCGACTCGTCCCACGAGCCACGCCACCGTGCCGACGTGCCAGGGGCGGAGGCCGCTTTGCTCGCCCCGATACACCGGTCGCACCACCACCTCCGCGATGCGCAAGCCGCGGAGCGATAGCGCGCCGAGGAGATCGTTCGGGTAGCCGTAACCCGCCCACAGCGCGTCGAGGTCCAAGCGATCCAGCGCGTCGCGCCGGATGGCGGTGAAGCCACATTGGCTGTCGGACAGTCGATCGAGCCCGGCGGCAACCCGGGTCAGCCATGCAAATGCGCTCCCCGCGAGGTGCCTATGGAGCGGCATCACGCGCCAAACGTCGGGGTGAGCGAAGCGGTCTCCCTTCACGTAGTCGGCTTCATTTCGGGCGACTTTTTCTACGACCGCTTGCAAGTCGTCGGGGTGCATTTGGCCGTCGCCGGCCATCACCGCGACGACGTCGGCGCCCCCGTCGCGCGCGCGTCGATATCCGCTCACGATGGCCGCGCCGACCCCCCGCGAGCGCTCGTGCGACACCACGTCGAGGCGCGGCGTCGCGACCTCGCGGGCCCGCGCGACGGTCGCATCGGAGCTGCCGTCATCGACGAGCACCAGGTGATCGACGAAGCCTGGCATGGTCGCCACGACCTCGGCAATAAAAGCCTCTTCGTTGCGCGCGGGGATCACCACCGCGACCTTCGCACCGTGCAGCACGACGCGTGATAGCGTCCGCCAGCGCGCCCTTCAAGCCATGGAAACGAAAGGCTCATCGACCCGCCGCCGCCGTGTGCTCCTCGGCCTCGCTGCGCTCGGAGCCGCTGCGGCCCTGGGCTTGGGGGGCTTTGCGATCGCGCGTTTTCCCCCAGAGACGCGGCCCGAAGGCGCCTACTTGCGCATCGCGAAGGCGCTGTCGCTCGACGATCGGCGCGTCGTCTTTTCGTACCTCGAAGATCGCGCGCAGCACGCGGCGTTCACCATCCGGGACTACCGAGCGCGCGCGTCGACGCTCGTCGAGGCCCACTATCCCGAGCCCGAGCGCTCGCGCTTGCTCGACGCCATGCGCCCCTTCGCGACCGCCCCCGATGGCGCTGATGTGTGGCTCATCCTGGCCGAGCGCGAGGGCTTCATCGCTCGCCTCCGCAAGGACCTCTCCGGCATCAAAACCCTCGAAGAAGCCGGTGATCGAGCCACCATCGAGACGGCGCAGGGCACGCGCTACACGTTTCGCCGACGCGAGAACGGCATGTGGGGGCTCACGCTATTTACCGCCGCGCTCGAGGCCGAGGCCGAGCGCGCGGCGCGGGATTTTTCGGTGATCGAACAGGCAGCCGCCGACTATGCGCGGGGAAAATAGGCCGATCACGCTTTCGTTGCGGCGACGATCTCGGCGTAGGAGCCGCCCGCTGTCTGAGACTCGACGGGCAATCCTTCGGCGGCCCAACCTTTTTCGGCGACGGCCCCGAACGCGTTGCGCGAGCCTTCGTGGCCCGCGCGCTGCTCGACGATCGCCGTGAAGCCAGCGCTCATCAGCACCTCGGCGGCTCGCAGTGAACGCTGGCCCGATCGACACCCGAGCACGAGCTTGCGATCCTTCGCGTAGGCGGCGCTCATCACGGCGGCGAAATCGGGGTTGGGCGTCATCCCCGCGGGACCCGCGTGCATGATGGGCACGTTGACCGCGCCGACCGGGTGACCGGCTTCGTACTCGGGGGCGCTGCGGACATCGACGTAGAGGTAGCCCTCTTCGTCCATCAAGCGCTTTGCTTCGGCGGGGGACACACGCACCACGTTGCTCATGGGCTTTTTCTCCAATCAAAAGGTGTGCACGAAGAGACCGCTTCGGAGCTTGGGCTCGAACCACGTGCTCTTCGGCGGCATGAGCAGGCCCGCGTCGCTCACCGCGATAAGCTCGCTCATTTGGGTTGGATAGAGGAAGATCCCCATCGTGAAATCGCCTCCATCGACGCGCCGTTCGAGCTCCGCGGCGCCACGAATTCCGCCGACGAAGTCCACGTGTTTGTCGCGCCTCGGATCTTCTACCGCGAAGATGGGCCCGAGGATTTGATCCTGACAGATGGAGCAATCCAGCGCCAAAACCGGGTCGTTTTTGTCGTAGGAGCCTTGGCGGACACGGGCGCGATACCACTTGCCGCCGAGGTAAAGCGCCATGTTCTTGGGCGCCTTCGGCAGCGCTTCTTCGGCGGTCGCGACGGGCGCGGCCTCCACGTCGAGCACCCCTGAGAGCGCCGCGAGCAGGGCCTCGCTGCTGCGCCCCTGAAGGTCCTTCACCACACGGTTGTAAGGCAAAATCATCATCTGATCGTCGGGGAACACGACGGCCAAGAACACGTCGTGCTGGCCCCCGTCGCCTCGCAGCTTTTGGTGCACGCGCGCGGCGGCGGCGCTGCGATGGTGGCCGTCGGCGACGTAGAGCAGGGGCACGTCGTTGAAGAGCTCGGAGAGCTCGGTGCTCGTCGCGCGGTCGAGGACCCACAGCCGGTGACCAACGCCGTCCTTCGTCTCGAAATCGTAGACCGGCGAGGCTTGTTTTGCCGACGCGACGAGCGCGTCGATGGCCGCGTTCTTGCGGTACGTGAGGAACACGGGCTCGTCGTGGGCGCCTAGCTCCTCGATGTGCCGCGTCCGGTCGTCCTCTTTGTCCGCCCTTGTTTTTTCGTGTTTTTTGATGGTGTCCGAGACATATTCGGCCACCGACGCGCAGCCCACCACGCCCACCTGCGTGTGGCTGCCCATGCGTTGTTCGTAGAGGTAGAGGTGGGGCTCGCCGTCGGCGACGAGGGCGCCGTCCGCGACCAGCGCGGCGAGGTTCTTCGCGCCCATGGCGTACACCTCGTCGCTGTGCTCATCGACGCCCTCGGGCAGGTCGATTTCGGGGCGCGACACGTGCAGAAAGCTCACCGGGTTGCCCTCGGCGAGGGCGCGCGCTTCGGCGGTGGAGATGACGTCGTAAGGCGGGCTCGCCACGTCGCGGGCGATGCTCATCGGGGGGCGGTAGGCGGGGAAGGGCTGAAGTGTGGCCATTTCGCAGGGCCCCGTAGCGCGCCCATCGCGGCGCGTCGAGGCCTCGAAACGCGTTCAAACACCCGCTAATCGCCGGGCAGATCCAAGCCCGAGGGGCCCGCGGCGATCGAGCGGGTCATCGTCTGTGGAAGGAGCCAGTGCGAGAGGTCTTTTTGGATCAGCTTGCCGAGCTTCAAGACGTCCGGCCGAAGCTGGTCGGCGAGGTTTGTGAACAGATCGGGCGGCAACGGGTCGCGCTGCGCCTGCACCAGGTTGAAGCGCTTGACGCGGGTCATGAGGCCAAGCTTCTCGATGCCGGCCATGCGTTTGATGGCCTGAACCGCCAGATTGACGGGCTTCGGCGTCTTGAAGGCGAGGGTGCCGAGCCACGGATAGCGGTGCTTTTTGCTCGCGTTGTGCACCGGAAACTCGGTCCGACCATCGGAGGGCACGCCCAGGAACTCGAGCACTTGTTCGTAGACCGAGCGGGTGTCGGAGCGGAAGTCGTCGTACAGAAAGACGCGCACCTGCTCGCGCGGAAACACGCTCAACATGCGCTCGACTTGAGCGCCCAACTTGGCCACTTCGATGTATTGAAGCAGGGACGCCTCACGGGCCATGCGCGGGATGTGGCGGCCCCGGGCGCGAGCCGGCAAGAGCTCGATGGCGCGGATGAAGTCGACGTTTTCTTCGCGCGAGAAGACGAGCTGACTGTGGAACGAATAGGCAAGCTCAATGGGATTGCGCACAATCGCGATGAGCTTCGCGTCGGGGTTGAAGCGGCGGATGTTGGGGATCGCGGTGTAGGAAAACAGGTGAAACACCGAGGCCTCGCCGATGGCCTTCGTCTCGGGGCCCACTCCCTGGAAGAGCGCGAGGTAGTCCGCCTCGCTGCGCACAGCCCTGTACCTTGGCAGATCCGTCGCGAAATAGTGGGGCTCTTTGTTCGAAGAGACGACGACGTTGGGATGGCTACGGAGGTACTTCCAAAGCGCGCTCGTTCCGCATTTGGGAGCGCCGACAATGAAGAAATTGGGCTGTGGCGTCATGGATGAGCGGTCGCGAGCCAAGGTTGAAACGGCTCACAAACGGCGCCTCACCCTAGTTCAAGCGCGTCCGTGCGGTCAATCGCTCGCCGGGCCTAGCTTGGCCGATTTGCCCGCATTTTTGGCTTCCAAATGAGCGAAAGCACGGTCGGGTGAATGCCAATCTTTTTCCGCACTGCGAGCACCATGGCCACGTTCCAAACGCTGATCGCGATGGTGTTGCCGATCGCCGCGCCCATCATTCCGAGCACCGGCACGAGCGCCGCCACGAGGCCCGCGTTGAGCGCCAAGCTGCCGATCAGGATCCGAAGGCTCAGCCGCTCGTTGCCCGTGAGCGCCAGAATGAAGCCCACGGAGCCGCACGACGCGTTCACGATCTGACCCGCCGCAAGGATGACCAAGATGGGGTAGCCGCTCGCGTATTGCTCGCCATAGGCGGCCAAAATCCAGGGGCCCCCGACGATCAGCACGAGCGACAAGGGGATGGTGAAGGCCGCCAAGAGGCCCGCCGACATCGCCGCTTGGCGCTGCAGCTCGGCCATCTTCTTCTTGGCGTAGAGCTCGGCCACGACCGCGGGGAAGATGGCGTTCACGGCCTGGAGACCGAAGGCAATGATGCGCACCACGCGGGTCACCGCGGCGTAGACGCCGAGCTCCTGCTCGGTGCCCCCCACGATCGGGAAGAGCAGCACGTCGATGGAGTTGTTGAGCAGCGTGATCGCCCCCAGAAACAAAAGGGGAATCGTCGTCGTCATCCACTGCGCGCGCTCGTACGTGGGCGTGGCGGTGGTGTATTGAGCCGGCAGCGCTTGCCACAAAAACAAGCCGTTGACCGCGAGCAAGACCGCGTACGACGCGTTCGTGATCCACATGGCCTCGGACGCGCTGACGTCGTGATGGAGGCCGTAATAGAGGGCCACGATGACCAAGATCATCGCCACCGGCCGGCCCACCTGCCCGGGGGCCCGGGCGCGCACCACGTGCTTCATCGAGAGCAGCGCCGAGTTCGAGATCTGGAGGCGCGTGTAGAGCGGCAAAATGAGGGCGAGCTGGTAAAAAAGGTCGCAGAGTTCGGGGTGAATGCCCCCGTCGATGACCCAGCGGTTCAGCGAGTAGATGACCGCCACGAGCAGCGCGGAGATGATCGTCGACGCGATGGTGCCGAGGCGCCACGCCCACTTCAGAAAGCCGCGGAGCAGGCCGTACTCTTCGCGCGCGTTGTAGCCGCCGACGTAGCGCATCGCGGTGGTGTCGAGGCCGACGCGGGCGAACACCGCGATCGCGTTGAGCCACGTCTGCACCCACAGGTAGCGGCCGAAGCTCTCGACCTCGAGGATGCGCGCCAGGATGATTTGTGCGCCAAACGAGATCGCCGTCCCGCCGCCGTTCAGCAGGAGGCCCCACGCGGACCCCCGGATGATGGCGTTGCTCCAGCGTCGCTTGAGCATCTCTCCGAACGACGCCGGGCGCCCGCCTTCGGGTCTTTGTGGCGAGGGAGCCTCGGGGGAAGGCGCGGGGGCCGGTTCAGCTTCACTCATGGGCTTCAAAAACCGGCCGAGACTCCGTTATCGCCCGCGCGCGCGCAAGAGCTACTTTCTCGGGCGTAAAGCCCCCGTTGACTCCCCGTTGACACGAAGGGCTCCGGGCGCGATTCGTCCCTTATGCGTCACTTTCTAACGACGATGGACTACACGCGCGCCGAGATCGAGGCGCTCTTGGACCGCGCGGATTCGTTGAAGCTCAAACGAATTCAACCGCTCTTGGCCGACAAGAACATCGCGCTTGTGTTCTTCAACCCATCCCTGCGCACGCGCTCCAGCTTCGACATCGGCATTCGTGAGCTCGGCGGGCACGCGGTCACGTTGGAGCCGGGCAAGGGCTCCTGGCCCATCGAGTTCGAAGAAGGCGCCGTGATGGACGGCGAGCCCGAGGAGCACGTGCGCGAGGTGGCCCGCGTGCTCTCGCGCTACGCGGACTTGATCGGCGTGCGCGCCTTTCCCAAGTTTCAAGACTGGCAGGTCGACCGCAAAGACAGCGTGGTGCAAGGCTTCGCGAGCCACGCCACGGTGCCCGTCGTGAACCTCGAGACCATCACCCACCCCTGCCAAGAGCTGGCCCTCGCCCAGACGATGCGTGAGCGCCTGGGCTCCCTCGAAGGCAAGCGCTTCGTGCTCACGTGGACTTACCACCCGCGGCCCCTCAACACGGCGGTGGCGAACTCGGCGCTCTTGATCGCCTCGAAGCTCGGCATGGATGTGACGCTGCTCTGCCCCAACGAGGACTACCACCTCGACCCCCGCTACATGGATGCGGCCCGCGGTTATGCCGCGCAAAACGGCCAACGGATGCGCGTCACGCACGACATCGAAGATGCCTATCGGGGGGCCGACGTCGTGTACGCGAAGAGCTGGGGCGCCATCCCGTTCTTTGGCCGTTGGGGCGACGAAAAGCCGATGCGCGACGCGCACAAGCACTTCATCGTCGATGGTCCGAAGATGGCCCTCACGCGTAGTGGGTTGTTTTCCCACTGCTTGCCCGTGCGGCGAAACGTGAAGGTCACCGACGAGGTCATCGACTCCGAGGGGTCGATGGTGATCGACGAGGCAGAAAACCGCCTGCACGTGCAAAAGGCCGTGATGGACGCGCTCATCAACGGCTTTTGAAGGCGTAGGATGGACCACCCCCAAGGGAGACACGAACCATGACCACAGCCACCAGCACCAATGGCAACGGCGCAGCGCACAGCAAGGGCACGAACGGCTCGGCCGCCGGGTCCATCGCGAAGCTCGTCGCCGACGTTCGCAACACCTTCGACGGGGGGCGCACGCGGCCCATCGCCTACCGCCTGCGGCAGCTCGACGGCGTGCGCCGCATGATTCGCGACAGGGAGCGCGAGATCCTCGACGCGTTGGCTTCGGACCTCGGAAAACCGGGCCTCGAAGCCTTCATGAGCGAGCTTGCCTATTCGGTCTCCGAGATCAATCACGTCGAAAAGCACCTCGCCAAGTGGATGAAGCCCGAGCGCGTGTCGGTGCCCCTCGTCGGTCAGCCGGGCAGCGCGCGCATCTACCGCGAGCCCCTCGGTGTGGTGCTGGTGATTGCCCCCTGGAACTACCCTTTCCAGTTGGCGATTGGCCCCCTCGTCGGCGCGCTGGCGGCCGGCAACTGCGTGGTCGTGAAGCCCTCCGAGGTGGCGCCCGCCACGAGCGCGGTCATGGCGCGCTGGCTCCCCGAATACGTGGACTACGAAGCCGTGAAGGTGGTCGAGGGCGGCGTGTCCGAGACAACGGCGCTCCTGGCCGAGCGCTTCGATCACATTTTTTACACGGGAAACGGCGTGGTTGGCCGCATCGTGATGACGGCGGCCGCCAAGCACCTGACGCCCGTCACGCTGGAGCTCGGCGGCAAGAGCCCTTGTTATATCGACAGCGATGTGGACCTCGACGTGTGCGTAAAGCGCATCGCGTGGGGCAAGTTCTTCAACGCCGGTCAAACCTGCGTGGCTCCCGACTACGTGCTCGCCCACGCGGCGGTGCACGACCGCTTCTTGGACAAGATCCAGAGCGTATTGCGCGAGTTCTACGGCGCCGATCCCAAGCGCAGCCCGGACTACGGTCGCATCATCAACGGCCGGCACCACCAGCGTCTGGCCAAGCTGCTCGGCTCGGGCAAGGTCGTGTGCGGTGGCGAGCTCGACGAGGCCGCGCGTTACATCGCGCCCACCGTGCTGCGTGACGTCGAGCCCGACTCGCCGGTCATGCAAGACGAGATCTTTGGGCCGATTTTGCCGGTGCTTCGCGTGGCCGACGCGGAGGCGGCGATCCGCTTCGTCAACGCGCGGCCCAAGCCGCTCGCGCTCTACGTGCACACGAAGAACGACGCCGTCGCCGAGAAGATCCTCATGCAAACCTCGTCCGGCGGGGCAACCGTCAACCACGCGTGGTTGCACCTCGGCGTGCCCGGGTTGCCCTTCGGAGGCGTGGGTGAGAGCGGCATGGGCGCCTACCACGGGCAGCTCTCGTTCGAGGTGTTCTCGCACCGCAAGGCCGTGCTCAAGAAGCCCACGATGATCGATCCGCCGCTCCTTTATCCGCCCTACGACGACACCAAAGCCAAGTGGATCCGGCGCCTGATCTAGAGCTCCGATGATCGACACCATCGTCCCGATCCTCGCGCGCCTCGTGGCGTTCGATACGCAAAATCCCCCGCGAAACATCGATCAAGGCGGGCTCTTCGCGTATTGCATCGAAGAGCTCGGGCCCGCGTTCACGTGCGTTGTGCGCGATCTGGGCGACGGCTGCCTCAGCCTGTTCGCCACGCGCGGTGAGCCGAACCTGCTCTTCAACGTGCACATCGACACCGTGCCCGCCGATCCAAAATGGCCGCGAAATCCCCACGATTTGTTGGTCGAAGGGGATCGCGCCGTGGGCCTCGGGGCCGCCGACATCAAGGGCGCGGCCGCCTGTTTGTTGGCCGCCGCGCGC